>RGQW01000261.1 GCA_010029945.1 Actinomycetota bacterium
TGATGGGGAGTGGCCGGCCGAGCGGTTCCGCTCCGTCGCCTAGCGTCATCGCATGGGCGACGCGACACGGCTCTCCACTCTGGACCGCTCGATCCGAGGTCGGGTCGCGATCGTCACCGGTGCGGGCAGCGGGATCGGTCGAGCGGTGGCGCACCTGTTCGCTGACGAGGGGGCCCGAGTGGCCGTGGTCGACGTGGTACCCGAGCGGGTCGACGCGGTGGTCGCCGAGATCGTGGAGGCGCACGGGCCCGGTTCGGCGGTCGGGTGGGTCGTCGACATGCGCTCGCGTGAGGATGTCGACGCCTTGCCGGCGAGAGTGGCCGCCGAATTCGGTGGTGTCGATGTGCTGGTGAACAACGCGGGTGTCACCAGGAGAGTCGACTTCGGCGCCGAGGCCGACGACTTCGATGCGGCCTGGGCTGAGGTGGTCGATGTGAACCTGACCGCCTACGCCCGTCTGACCCGGGCGACGCTCCCACACCTTGAGCGGTCGGACTCGGCGCGGATCGTCTGCACGGCCTCCACCGAGGCGTTGGGCGCAACCGGGCATGTACCGGCCTACAACGCGTCGAAGGCGGGGGTGATCGGCCTGGTGCGGGCGATGGCGGTCGAGTTCGGTCGACGTGGCATCACGGCGAACGCGGTGTGCCCGGGACCGATCGAGACCGGCATGACGATGGGCATACCCGAGGAGGACCGGGCGCGGTTCGCGCGTCGAAGGGTGCCGCTCGGTCGCTACGGCGCACCGGAGGAGGTCGCCCACGCGGTGCTCAACCTGGTGTTGCCCGCGAGTCGTTTCGTGAATGGAGCGGTGTTGGTGGTCGACGGCGGGATGACCAGCAGGCACACCTAGGCCGGGATTCGAGCGGTTCCGCCGGGGTTGTCGTCTTGGCAGATCAGCGTCGCCACGCCCGCGCCGATGATCCGATCGAAGCGACCCGGTATTTCTCTAACGCCCTGTGGCGGGGTCTTAGGAGAAATCTTTGAGCGTTGCGGCGTATTGGTGTTCGATCGGGTGGTCGCGCCGGTATCACACGGTTCGGCGTGCAGAAATCACACAGCCCTAAAGACGGTTAGCCCGATCGCGCGTCGCCTAGTTGAGGCGTGTACGGCGCACGGACAGGACGCTGAGCGCGCCGAACGCGATCAACAACAGTGACCACGTCACGAGATCATCATCGTTGCCGGTCACGGGCAACGGTTCCGGGTCGACAACAGCGGGGAGCGTGTCAGGAACCGTGTCGGGGATGGTGGTGGCTGGGGTTTGCGGCACGATCCGTATCGCTTGCTGGGTCATCCGACCGGCGCTTTCACCTTCGCTGTTCGAAGCGAACACTTCGAACAGGTAGTCGACGTTCTCCTCGAGACCGGCGATCACACACACGAACCCGGTCGTTGAGCACGACCCGCCTGATGCCATGGACACCGGGCTGTCTGATGCTTGAGCAACAGGGCTGGATTGGGGGCGTGCAACGGCCCGATAGCCGGTGATCGGACCGGCCCCGTCCTGGAACGGTTCAGCCCACGACACCGTGACGGTGCCGTCAACGTTCGGGATTGCTTCGGGCCACGGCGGAACCTGACCGGGGACCCGCGGACCTGACGCCGCGGGTGTGGTGGTTGTCGGCGTGCTGGTCGTTATCGAATAGACACGAACATGCCCAGCGTTGCTCGCGGTTCCGTCGTTGAGGTGGGCGCCGATCGCGACTG
>RGQW01000262.1 GCA_010029945.1 Actinomycetota bacterium
GTGGATAAACGGTAGACTACGAATTATATCGACCCGGTTGTGCTTTCGCTGCGAATCCACCTCGTTCAAGCGCTAGTACCGCCGACACCCCAGGATACTTCTAATGCATTCCGATGATTTTCGCCTCACCGCGAAAACCTGGCAGACGCCGTGGGTTGTGATTCTTGGCGGCTGCCTGATCTCGTTGATCGGCTTCGGAGCTCGCTCGAGCTACGGGCTGTATCTTGGCCCGATCACGCAGGAATTGGGCTGGACGCGGGAGACGTTCGCTTTTGCTATGGCGTTGCAAAACCTGTTCTGGGGCATGATGTTGCCGCTGTCAGGAATGCTCGCAGATCGTATCGGGCCATTATGGGTAATCGGTGTCGGCGCATTGATCTATGCGTTCGGAACGGTCGATTCCTGGCTCGTCTGGAAACTCACCGGTGGGGTCCACATCACCGACACCACCAACGCCAGCCGCACCCTGCTCTTCGACATCCGCGAGATGCGATGGAGTGACGAGATGTGCGACCTCCTCAACGTCCCGATGTCGGCCCTCCCGGAGGTCCGACCGTCATCTGGGCGGTTTGGTGTCACCACGGACAACCTTCCGATCCCCAGCGGGATCCCGGTCAGCGGTATTGCGGGCGATCAGCAGGCTGCGCTCTTCGGGCAGGCGTGCTTCGAGCCGGGTCAGGCCAAGAACACCTATGGCACCGGTTCGTTCGTGCTCATGAACGTCGGCCCGGTCTGCCCTGAACCGGTCGAAGGTCTTCTCACCACGGTCGCATGGACCCTTGACGAGGGCGGCGAATGGAAGACCACCTACGCCTACGAAGGTGCGATCTTCGTGACCGGAGCCGCAGTGCAATGGTTGCGCGACGGCCTCGGAATCATCACGTCCTCGGCTGACATAGGTCCGCTCGCCGAAACTGTCGACGATGCCGGAGGTGTGGTGATCGTCCCAGCTTTCACCGGCCTCGGTAGTCCGTGGTGGGACCCCTACGCCCGCGGAACGGTCCTCGGTATCACTCGCGGCACCACGCGGGCCCATCTCGCCCGGGCCGTGGTGGATTCCATGGCTCTGCAAACCCGCGACGCCGTCGAGGCGATGGTTGCCGCGAGCGGAGTCGCCCTCGCCGAGTTGCGCGTCGACGGAGGCGCCTCGGTGATGAATCTCCTTCTTCGCCTTCAGGCCGATCAACTCGGTATCTCGGTGCGACGCCCGACCGATCAGGAGACGACGTCGCTCGGTGCAGCGTTCCTCGCCGGACTGGCCGAAGGAATCTGGCCCGATCTCGGTTCCATCGAAGCGCGATGGTCGACCGACGTGCTCGTCGAACCACATCCATCCGAATCGATCGAGCGAGCCCTGGCCGATGCCCAGTACGACACCTGGAAGCGTGCGGTCGAACGCTCGCTTCGTTGGGCTCACGACGGGGACTGAAGCACTCCGACCACTCGTCCAATGCGTTCGACCTGCTGGCGTTCGCGGGCTCGAAAGGCTCGACCGGTTCGCTCGGAGGCGATGACCGAACCGGTTCCGACGAGCGGAGCCCACACCACATCAGAAGGCGTGCGCTCCGACGTCGCTGGCAGATGCAGCGTTCCGGCAACGAATGCCGTGAGCCAGGCCGGATCGGGGACCCTGCCGTCGTGCGACACGATCGTCCCCGCGTCCACGTCGATCACCGCCGCCCACTCGGCTTCCAGGAGATCCCGCAGTC
>RGQW01000263.1 GCA_010029945.1 Actinomycetota bacterium
GTTGCTCGTCGCACTTACCGGTTCGAATGATCCATCGAACGCGGCAACATCCCCTATCCTCGGCGGTCTCCTCGCGTTCATCACCGCCTCGCGGTTGATCAGCCGTCGCCCGTGGAACGTTCTCACCCTCCTCGTGATGGGCTCACTGGTGATCGTCGCGATACTCAGCGCATCCATCGCCGTCGCCGGCTTGGCCGCATCACTAATGATCGGTTGGGCTATCGGTCTCGCCGTTCGTTACATCCTGGGAATTCAAACCACGCGCCCTAGCGGCGCGGAAGTCGCCGAAGCATTAGAGCGCGGCGGCCTACCCATCACGATGCTCCGGGCGCAAGAGTCAACCGCACGGGGCCGCCGGTACCTGGCGACGGGACGGTCCGGCCAATCGCTCAACGTGACCGTTCTCGACAGGGACCTCGAGGGCGCCGGGCTCCTTCGCGCCATCTGGACGTCGCTGCGCCTGCGAGAAGAGCCCCGTAACTCGTCGTTCAACATGCGTCGCGCGGTTGAGCACGCAGCGTTGGTGTCCTACGCGGGGGAATCCGCCGGCGTTCCCGAGCCTCGCTTGCTCCTTGCATCCGAGGTGGGCCCCGACTCTTGCGTCCTGGCCTACGAATACATCGACGGCACACCCTTCGCCGAGAGCAGCAGCCTCACCGACGATGACCTCCGCGGCGCCTGGCAGGCCGTGAAAACCATGCACGAACACCAGATCTCGCATCGATCGCTCAACGACGACCACCTGCTGCGCTCCCCCGACGGCACGGTACGAGTTATCGGCCAGGACTCCGGCAGTGTTGCCTCCAGCGATGTTGCCATGCGCATCGATATCGCCGAGTTGCTGTGCACCCTCGCGATGCTCACTGACGTCGACCGCGCTGTCAGCACGGGTGTGGAGATTCTTGGAGTGGACGGCATCGGGAGAGCGCTGCCCGCCTTGCAACCGGTCGCCTTATCTCGACGTACCCGAAAAGAACTGCGCAAGCACAAAGGACTCATCGTCTCGCTGCGCGACCGCTTGGTTGAGATACGGCCAGGAGCAGATGAAGAAACGATTCAATTCGAGCGAATCAAACCCAAGACCCTCGTCATGGTGGTGGCCGGCACGATCGCCGGGTACGTCCTGCTGTCCCAACTGGCTCGCGTGGATCTGGTTGGACTCATCAGGACGGCCGATTGGCGGTGGATCGCCGCGGCCGCCGTCTTCAGTTTGATCACGTATTTCGGTTCGGCCTGGTCGTTGACGGGATTCGTCCCGGAGAAACTGCGCTTGACGCGCACGCTGATGGCGCAGATCGCGGGAGACTTCGCGACGCTGGTTTCCCCTCCGACGCTGGGGTCCATCGCGATCAACGTGCGCTACCTGCAAAAGTCCGGACTGCATCCGGCGCTGGCCGCCGCGTCGGTCGGCGTCTCCGGCGTCGTGACTTTCGTCTTGCACATACTTCTCCTTCTGGGCTTCGGCGTCGCGGCGGGCACCGCCACCGAGAATTGCTTCTTCAGCTTCACGCGCTCCGCTCACGTGTCAGAGAAGGTGTAAGCCATGTACATACCCAGTCATTTCAGGATCGAAGATCGCGAGCTTCTCGACCAATTCATAGTGGAAAACAGTTTCGGGCTGTTGGTGTCCACGGAGAACGGCTTACCCGTGGCGAGCCACCTGCCGTTTCACTACAGCAA
>RGQW01000264.1 GCA_010029945.1 Actinomycetota bacterium
TACGTCTCCCGTGCTACGCGCGCCGCCAAGATGTTGCTGTTGTCACCGCTACTCACCGCAGCAAACGCGTGAGCCCGCGTGATCCCTGCATTCTCCAGAGTCTGACGGTCGAAACCGACCCCCTTGACGGTGATCCCGCCAAAATCAGATCCCAGCTTGCGGAAGGCTTTAGCGTCTTGATCGACCACGGCCACTGAGTGGCCTTGGCCGTCGAGTTCACCGGCGAGGAGTGAACCGACCCGGCCGCAGCCGAGGATCACGATGTGCACGGTCGAACGCTACACGCGAGGAAATCTATGCTGCTGTTGTGCCCGACGCCGCAGACGATCACGCCGGCAAAGCCGACGACGACGCGGCGAAGGGTGGGGGACAGGTAAAGCGACCGGGGCATCAAGTGGGTGACCTGGTGCGAGTAACCATCGGCAACGTCGCTCACGGTGGGCACTGTGTAGCTCGCGATGGAAACCTCGTGATCTTTGTCCGGCATGCCTTGCCGGGAGAAGACGTGACGGTGCGCATCACGCAGACCGCTCGTTCCTACGCACGTGCCGAAGTCATCGACGTGCACGAGGCGCACCCCGGGCGCATTCGGCCACCGTGTCCGGCGTTCGGCCCCGGAGGTTGCGGTGGCTGCGACTTCCTGCACGCCACGAGTGATGTGCAGCGGGAACTCAAGTTGCAGGTATTGCGAGAAGCCCTGCAGCGGCACGGCGGACTGCCTGCGTCCGCGGTGGAAGAGTTGACTCGCGAGGGCATCATCGATCTCGGTACGACGACCGGATGGCGAACCAGGATGCGCTACCGCACGACAACGGTCGATGTCCACGGGGAAGTGCATGGTGTTCCCGCGTTGCGGGCGTATCGAAGCGACGATGTGGTGGATGCGTCATCGTGTGTGATCGCGGACGCAACGGGGCACGCCCAGGCGCGTGAACGTGCAGCCGATATTCGAGTGCCCGGCGATCTGTTCATGGCGCGCGACAGTGTCGGATCGCGAGTGATGTTCCAGCCTGATGAAGGTCCCGGAGATGATCAACCGTCGATGCGTCATCGACTGCGCGTTGGAGAGAACCTTCTGGAGTTTCACACTCCCATCGACGGTTTCTGGCAGGTGCACCCCGAACTCATCGGCCGCATTGTCGACACGGTTCTGGCCTGGGGAGCTCCGGAATCGGGTGAGCGATGGTGGGACCTATACGCAGGGGTGGGGCCCATTGCGGCGGCGCTGGCCGACCGTGTTGGCCCGTCCGGACACGTAGTCGCTGTCGAGAGCTCACCTATCGCGGCAGATGAGGCTCGACGAGTGCTGGAGACCGCCTATGGACACGACGTTGTCGCGGTGCAGCAGCACGACGTCCGCCGGTGGATCCGCACGGCGCGCAACCAGGGCGCGAGTGTCGATGGAGTGGTTCTCGATCCGCCTCGGACAGGGGCCGGAAAGGCCGTGATCGAGGCCATGGGTGCCATTCGACCCGGGCGGATCGTCATTGTCGCCTGTGATCCGGTGGCCCTGGGTCGAGACACTCAACTTCTGGCTGGCCAGGGTTATCGGTTGGCGGGAATACGCGCCTGGGATGCCTTCCCGCAGACTCACCACCTGGAGTCGATGGCGCTTTTCCTGCCGGATCAGATATCTTGATATCAAGATA
>RGQW01000265.1 GCA_010029945.1 Actinomycetota bacterium
TCGACCCACGATTCCAGTGCACGCGCGGCGGGCAATCCGATCGGAACGACGCGTTCCTTGTCTCCTTTGCCAAGGACCCGCAGGGTGCGGTTTCCGTCATCAACATCATCGGTGTCAAGACCACACAACTCAGATACGCGAATCGCCGCACCGTAGAGGACTTCGAGCATCGCGTAATCCCGGCTGGCACTCGGGGATCCGTCATGCCGAGCAGCGAATTCCAGGACTTGGCGCGCCTGACTCTGATCGAGAACCGTGGGCATCCGCACACCCACTCGCGGGCTCACGAGTCGATGTCCCGGGTCGTTCTCACACATGTCCTGCGCACTGCACCACGCCGTGAATGCGCGAGCCGAGGCGGCCCGGCGCGCAATCGTGGAACGAGACAAGCCGTCCTGCGTCGCGTCGGCCAACCAGGCGCGCAGTGTCGGCAGAGAAAGCTGCGCGGGTGTCTCGATGTCTCGATCCACGCAAAAGCCAACAAGATCGTTCACATCGGACAGATACGCCCGGACCGTATGCGCGCTGCGATTTCTCTCGTCACGCAAGTGCTCGGCGAAGCCATCCACAGCCTGCTGCCACGCAAGCGACATGGAATCGGCCATGCAGACATGGTGGCAACCTCGGAGACGAACGTGCGTCAGGCTCGCCCATGGGCGCCGTCGCTGGGTGCATAAACCCATCGATCCTGCCCTCGTCGCTGCACCAAGCCCATGTCTTCGGCCTGAGCAAGGCACGTTCGCACCTGAGTACCGGAAACACCGCTGCGCACCGCGATGTCGTCCAGGCTCATCCCCTCGGCAGACCAATGGGGCGTCGGCACGGCATCAAGCACTTCCTGCAGAACCCGACTCATCGATTGTTTACCGGAGTGCACCTCCGACTCATCGTGAATCGCGTGCCCGCGGGAATGACTGCGCGAATCGTGCGGCACAGCGTCGTGCGCTCGCTCGAAGTCGGGGAGCACCGCGCAAACATCGGTGACATCCGCGGCAAGCATCGCTACGCCCTCGTGCACCAGACGATGGGTGCCCCGAGACATCTCGGACGTCACCGGTCCGGGGACCGCGAGCACAGGGCGATTCAGCTCGGCGGCGTTGGAGGCTGTCGTCACCGAGCCCGACCGGTGCGCTGCTTCGACCACGCAGGTCGCGCTCGCCAGGGCGGCAATCAGGCGATTGCGCGTCAGGAAGCGTCGTCGTCGCACCGTCTCTCCAGGCGGCGCCTCGCTCACGAGCAGGCCACGATCAACGATCTCGGCGAACAGGCCTTCGTTCCCTCGCGGGTAGGGCGTATCCACTCCACCGGCCAGCACGCAGATCGTCACCCCATCAACGGCGAGAGCACCCCGATGCGCTGCCGCATCGATCCCGTAAGCCCCACCGGAGACCACCGTGACATCGTCCTGAGCCAATTGAGCCGACCACTCCCGCGCAATCCACTCTCCGTAGCGCGTGCATGCGCGCGCCCCCACGATGGCCACCGAACGCAGCGCCATCAGTCGCGGATCTGCCTCACCCCAGCACCACAAAGCCAGTGGTCGATGGGCTCGGAGTTCATTCATCCGTCCCGGCCATTGGCCATCACCCGGCACAACAACACGCGCTCCGATGTCTCGGCCTCGATCGATCAGCGCGTCCAGATCCAAT
>RGQW01000266.1 GCA_010029945.1 Actinomycetota bacterium
GCGAAGATGAAGCGCACGTGCTCGGGCGGCTCCTCGACCAATTTCAGCAAGGCGTTAAATCCGGCCGTGGAAACCATGTGGGCTTCGTCGATGATGTAGATCTTGTAGCGCGACGACGCGGGCGCGAACATCGCGCGCTCACGCAGATCGCGGGTATCGTCCACGCCTCCGTGACTCGCAGCATCAAGCTCGATGACGTCGATGGAACCCGGTCCACCCGCAGCCAAATCCACGCAGCTCTGACATTCGCCACACGGCTCGGACGTCGGTCCCTGCTCGCAGTTCAGCGATCGCGCCATGATTCGCGCTGTCGACGTTTTGCCGCAGCCGCGGGGGCCGGAGAAAAGGTACGCGTGGTGAACGCGATCGTTGTCCAAAGCTCGCGCCAGAGGCGTGGTGATGTGTTCCTGGCCCACCACGTCGGCCAGCCTCGCCGGCCGATAGGTGCGGTAGAGGGCCAACGACATGGCCCGACCTTAACGCCCACTGCAGGCACTGCAGATCGATGTTTGAGCATGAGAGAAAGCCCACGAAGGGACCCCCCGCGCACCTGACAGAGCCCGCCTACCCTTGCTGCCTTCCGGCCCTGGGGGGGTTGAGCGAGGTGACACCGCACGGGGGGTCGGCCACCAGGGTACGGGGCCGCGCGGAACGCTCGCCACCTGCGGGTAATCTCCCCCGCGGAGGATTCGCCTAGTGGCCTATGGCGCTCGCTTGGAAAGCGGGTTGGGTTAATAGCCCTCAGGGGTTCGAATCCCCTATCCTCCGCGCGATTCGTCTGATCTTCATCGGACGACCATGAAGGCGGCTGACGCCGCTCGCCCTCCTCACGATCCACCTTGTACCCTCCTTCGCGGTGGCGTGTCCGAGCGGCCAAAGGAGCGCGCCTCGAAAGCGCGTGTGGGGGCAACCTCACCGTGGGTTCAAATCCCACCGCCACCGCCATTCGACGAGAAGTGCCTCGCACGCGAGGCTCTTCTCGGCATGCTGTCCTCTAGCGACCCCGGTCGCAGGTGAAGACTTCTGCAAAAGGCCACCCACAAGCGACCTGAAGGAATGACATGGATCTCGGACCGAGCGCACGAGCCAGCGAGTACCTCTCGAGGGTCACCACCTTCATGGACGACCACGTCTATCCCGCCGAGCCGACCTACGCCGAGCAGCGACGGACGCTCACTGAGCAGGGCACACCGCACCATCTGCCGCCGGTCGTTGAGGAGCTGAAAGAAGTCGCGCGATCGCAGGGACTGTGGAACCTCTTTCTGCCTGAGAGCACCGATCCCGCGCACGGTCTCACCGTTGCCGACTACGCCCACATCGCCGAAGTCACCGGCCGTTCCATCGAGATCGCGCCGGAGGCGATGAACTGCTCAGCCCCCGACACGGGGAATATGGAAGTTCTGCACATGTTCGGCACGGACGCTCAGCGCGCGCAGTGGCTCGAACCACTACTGGACGGGCGCATCCGCTCCGGCTTCGCGATGACCGAGCCGGACGTCGCATCCAGCGACGCAACTAATATCGCGACCCGCATCGAACGCGACGGTGACGACTACGTCATCAAGGGACGCAAGTGGTGGACGACCGGAGCGCTGGACCCACGCTGCGAGATCTTGATCCT
>RGQW01000267.1 GCA_010029945.1 Actinomycetota bacterium
CGGCCTCGGCAACCGGTGAGGATCCCAAGACCTGACGCAGAGCGCCAGTCAACGTGTCGTCCAACGCAACGTTGGCTCCGTAACCCACGAGCACCTTGCGAAGCAGCGGGTAGCCCTCTGCGGCTGCCCGCAGATACACCGGTTCGACGTACAGCAACCCGTCGTTGAACGGCAGAGACAGCAAGTTGCCGAACTCGATCTCCGACCCGCCTCGGCGCAGTAGTGACAACTGCGAGGAGACCGTCGGGTCGGACTCAAAGTTGTTCTGCACCTGTTGCGGGCCGGGTATCGTCGTGTTCGACGGTAATTGCAGAACTCGGATCGTTCCGTAGTCCTCCCCCGGCGCGGAGTTCACCGCCATGAATGCTGCGAGGGTTTGTCGCCGTTGCGGAGCGAACGTTGTGGTCAAAGAGAACGCTGGCGACGCTTCACCCGGCATCTGCAGCGTCAAATAGTAGGGCGGCTGGAAGACCTGCGCGGGCGTGACGGTCGGATCGAACGGCACGATCCACACATCGGTGCCGTTGTAGAACGTCGAGGCGTCAGTGACGTGGTAGCGCGTCATGACGGTGCGCTGAACCTTGAACAAATCCTGCGGGTACCGCACGTGCTCGATGATGTCCTCGGGCATATCCGCGCGCGGTTCGACGACGTCCGGGAATGCCTTGCGCCACGTCTGTAGCACGGGATCGGATTCGTCCCACGCATACAAACTGACGGTCCCTTCGAACGCATCGACGACGGCTTTCACCGAGTTGCGCATGTAGTTGACCCGGTCGCGGGCGATCAGGCCCGCAGCGAAGTTCGCGCCACTGATGGAGTCCGCCGTTGCCTCGGCTAGCGACACGCGGCTGGCGTAGGGGAAGTCGTTGGACAGGGTGTACCCGTCGACAATCCACTTGATCCTGCCGTCGACCACCACCGGGTACGGGTCCTGATCCAAGGTGAGCCACGGAGCGACCTTCCCCACCCGCGTCAAGGGATCTCGGTCCCACATGATCTGCGACTCGGAATTCACCAAATCCGAGAGCAGGATGTTGGTGTCTTGGAATTTTGTTGCGAAGAGCAAACGGCCGAACAGCGTTCCCATGTCCACGCCACCGGAGCCCTGGTAGGTGGTGTTCGTCTGCCCTGACGGGCTGGCGTCGTCCGGGTAATCGAGTTCCACGGGTGGGGTTCCCTCGGGCGCGCCGACGATGGAGTACGGCGGCGAGAACTCACCGAAGTAGATGCGTGGTTGCTCGAGATCGAGTTCGCCAACGGGTGGGATGTCACTGGCGAAGAAATCCGGTGTCCCGTCGGACTCCGCAGTGTTGTCGTAGGCCGAGACGAAACCGTAGCCGTGGGTAAACACAGCGACCTCGTTCGTCCAATTTCGCTGACCATCCGGGATACCGGCGAGATTGATCTCACGAGCCGCCACCACGGCGCCACGCTGTCCGCCCGGCAGGTCGTAGCGGTCAACGTCGAGTCGAGAGTTAAACGAGTAGTACCCACGAATCTGCTGCAACTGGTTGTATGTCGGGGAAACGACCGCGGGGTCGAGTAGACGGATGTTGTTGATGGTTCCGGCGCTGGCTTCGACGATCTCCACCGACGGTGGGGACACCGACCCGGCG
>RGQW01000268.1 GCA_010029945.1 Actinomycetota bacterium
ACGCGAGCTGGGTTTAGAACGTCGTGAGACAGTTCGGTCCCTATCCTCTGCAGCCGGAAGAGATTTGACGAAAGCTGTCCCTAGTACGAGAGGACCGGGATGGACGTAGCTCTCGTGTGCCAGTTGTTCCGCCAGGAGCATGGCTGGTTAGCGACCTACGGTAGGGATAACCGCTGAAAGCATCTAAGCGGGAAGCCTGTTCGAAGATGAGATCTCTCACCGGGTTAACCGGGTAAGGCCCGTGGAAGACCACCACGTTGATAGGCCGGAAGTGTAAGCACAGCAATGTGTTCAGCTGACCGGTACTAATCGGCCGAGGGCTTGGTTTCACCATTCATTCGATCGGTTTCGATCCGGGTGTTCGTGCTCGCTATGGAGTTCTCGAGAAGCTCGTTTCTCGTCCTCGGTCCGCCGTCTCGGCCGGCCGAGCGTCTGCCGTCACGGCAGCGACAACAAGGTTTCGGTGGCGATAGCGGAGGGGTCATACCCGTTCCCATTCCGAACACGGAAGTCAAGCCCTCCAGCGCCGATGGTACTTGGGACGAGTGTCCCTGGGAGAGTAGGACGCCGCCGGATTTCTCACACTGAACCCCGCCACTGGCGGGGTTCAGTTCGGGCGCGACGATGATCGGCGCCCACAGCGCGGTGGCACCCGACGAAACGATCGCGACGAGCGCGGCAGCCGCGGCGAGCGCCGACCGGATCGCGATCTCGCCGGCCCGCAGCAGTGGGGCCGCATCGCCCGCCGCGGTGCCGGGAATATGGAGTACGAGGATCCCGAGACCATCGCCCAGCGCGAGGAATACAAGCAGCGCAAGGCCGAGCGGGCCCGCCGCGAGGCTGAGCGGGCGGCCGAGATCCCGGAGAAGCCCACTCGGCCGCAACGCGAGCGTGATCTCCCAGCGGCCTCGGATCTCCAACGGCAGGCCAGCCGGGCGGTCTCACGCGGCCGCAAGGGTGCTCCAGCCCGTGATCGACGCCGGCTCCCCGGTCGCCCGCATCCGGTGAAGGATCCGGCCGTCGCGCTCAAGAAACTGGTCGGCGAGCCCCGCTCGAAGACACTTGTCCGGCGTCTCCATGAAGGGGCAAAGGCCTTCGAAGCCGAGCGCTTCGCCGACGCCCGCACGGCGCTTGGGCCAGTCGTGAAGGAAGCGCCAGAGCTTCCCGAGGGACGGGAACTGATGGGTCTGACCCTGTACCGGCTCGGCAAGTGGAAGGAGGCGATCGAGCATCTCGAGTCGTTCCGGGAGTTCGCCGGATCAACCGAGCAGCATCCCGTCCTCGCCGATGCGCATCGGGCGCTCGGCAACTGGGCCGACGTGGACGTGCTCTGGGCCGAGTTGGGCGAGGCATCGCCGAGCGCTGAACTCGTCGTCGAAGGTCGCATCGTCGTCGCCGGGGCGAAAGCCGACCAGGGTGATCTCACCAGCGCCATTCGGCTGCTGGAGCAGAACTGGAAGCCTCCCAAACGTCCGATGGGGCACCACCTCCGCCGCGCCTATGCGCTGGCTGATCTGTACGACCGTGCCGGCCGAGCCCCTCGTGCTCGCGAACTGTTCTCGTGGGTCGCCGGGCACGCCCCCGATTTGGCCGACGTTCAACAGCGGGTGAAGGCGCT
>RGQW01000269.1 GCA_010029945.1 Actinomycetota bacterium
AAGCGAATACGGCGCTCGACCAGGGAGTGCAGGCGTCCGACCCAATTTTTGTCCCGTACGTCGCGGGGGAACGTACGCCCTTCGTCGATCCCGGACTTAGGGGTGCGTGGCATGGCCTGGGTTTGAATACCAGCCGGGAGGCGATGCTGCGAAGTGTTGTCGAAGGTGTCGCGCACGCGGTCGCCTTGGGTATCGATGCAGTACTCGGTGCCGGTGCCCCGCTTCCTGATCCGCTCCCCCTCATCGGTGGTGGGTCCGTCGACGCGAGGTTCCGCCAGTTGATCGCGGATGCATCCGGTCGGCGACTAGCCCCCCGTGACCAGCCGGACGCGGCGGTGGTCGGTGCAGCACTTCTTGCCCTGGGAGTGTCAGCATTGCCGGCGAGTGGAGCGGACGATGTGATCGAACCGCTCAGTTCCGCCCACGAACTTCTCGCTGCTCGCCAACAACGTTTGGTGGAGTACGTTCAGCACGGTCACCAACAGTGAGTGACGAGCATTCGCGAAAGGGGTAGCGGCGATGGAGACTGGTGCGATTCACACGGTGGCGATCGGGTCCGACCACGCCGGCTATGCGTTGAAGACCGCGATCGCGGATTTCCTGCGAGAAAGCGGCTACGAGGTCACCGACATCGGAACCCACTCTGATGACCGGGTCGATTACCCGCACTTCGCTGCCGCTGTGGCGCACCTGGTCGTCGAGGGTGATGTCGAGCGGGGGGTGCTGGTGTGCGGGAGCGGACAAGGTGTCAGCATCGCGGCGAACAAGGTGCCCGGAGCACGAGCCGGAGTGGTCCGTGAGGTGCACGACGCCGAGATGCTGCGCAAACACAACAACGCCAATATCGCGTGCTTCGGCCAGCAGGCGACGGATGAAGAAACGGCTCGCAGCGCTGTTCACGCGTTCTTGACGACAGATTTCGAGGGAGGCCGCCATCAGGCCCGAGTGGAGCAACTCGCGGCTCTCGATAAGGGCGAGAGTGTGTAGACCGGCAGCGGGTCGGGCCCGCCAAGACGGGTCAGACCGTGCGGTACGTGTGGGTTGCGGAGAAGCGGACACAGTGAGCGACGACCCGTTCGGCCTGATGGGAGCCATGGCATCATGCGGTGTATGCGGATGAACATGCGAAAGTTGTCGGTGCGAGGCATCACCATGGGTGCGGCCGTGCTTCTCGGGGTGGGCATGGTCGCTGGATGCTCGTCGTCCTCAGATGATGCGTCGGACGAGACCGGCGGTGAAGAAACCAGTCAAGTTCTGCCACCTGTGATCGTGGAACCGGGCCAAACCGAGGCCACCGCAAAGGTCGGCGATTTCATCGACATTGTTGTCGACGAGGTGATCGGAACCACCATCTCGACCGACAATTCGGATGTCCTCGAGGTTTACCAGGCTCGCCAGGACGGAGACGCGATCTTCAATCCGGGAGCCAAGGCGCTCGCCGCCGGGGACGCGACGATCACGGTGACGTTGCCGGACAACACCGGCTACGACATCGCTGTCACCGTCACGGAGTGACGTCAACGCCAGAGGCACCACCCATCAGGGTTGGCCTAGCCACGTGCGCGGCTCTTCCGAACGGGGATGAAGACGA
>RGQW01000270.1 GCA_010029945.1 Actinomycetota bacterium
CCGCTGTGCCGCTCCGATGTGCTTCTCAAAAAACTGACGCAGCAGTTACCCGAGTTCGTGGCCCGCTGTAGAGCGCAGGGCGCACGCTATTCCCTCACCATGCCCGCCGAAGCCGACGCCACCTCTGGGCAGGGTAGAAGCTGGCGCCAGACGCTCAATGTCGATACGAAAGAGGCGGCCGAGGCCAGGTTGGCAGCGCTTGAGTATGACTGGCAGTGGCTACCCGATGACGCAATTCGCACCACCACGCCAGCCCTCTCGCTTATCCGCCACGCGCCCTCGGGCAACGAGGTTTTCTTCAATCAGCTCATTGCTGCGTTTTGTGGCTGGCAGGATCAGCGCAACGAGGGCACCCGCTCGGTGACCTATGGCGATGGCTCAGCCTTTGATGACGCCGATGTGCAATCGGCGGTCGAGATTGCCTACGACCTTGTCTTCGACCTCCCCTGGGAGTCCGGCGATGTGGCGTTGATCGATAACTACCAGGTTATGCACGGTCGGCGGCCTTTCTCGGGCCACCGAAGCGTTTTGGCCTCTCTATGCCTGGACTCGGCGTCTGCTTAACGCTTACAGATTGATCGTAAGTGTGACGCGCACCTGCCGCGGTTCAAAGCGGTGAAAGTGTCGATCCTCGACGCCCTCCGGCGGCTCACCGGCAAGTCTTGAGGCGTAGAAGTACTCGATATCCCGGTCATCGGAGTCGAACAGGTTCAGCACATCGGCGCGCAGTGCGAACCGCTGGCCGGCCCACCCCAGCGACAGGTGGGCGAGTGTGGCGCTGTGTGCCGTGACAGAGTCGTCCTCGATGAGCGGCGCGCCGTCGACGTATCGTACCCGCAGTGCGCCGAACCAGCCGGCGGAGGTTTGCGCCGAGAGGGTGGCGCTGGCCACGGTTTCTAGCGCCCCAGGGATATGACGACCCTCGGCCGCATCATCGCTGAAGCGCGCGTCGGTCCAGGCGATGTCGGCTTCGAGCGACCACACTTCATCGATCATCCAGAAGTTATTGAGCTCAAGGCCCCAGCGCTCGCTGGGTCGGGTGGCTTCTGTGGTACCGGCATCGCCCACGAACAAGAGTTCCGAATCCAGCTCCAGGAACCACAGCGCCGCCGCGAGATTCCAGCGCTGTCGCCATTGGGTCTTCACCCCAAGCTCCGCGCCACGTGAACTGACCAGAGGGTCCACCGAGGACACGGCTTCGCCGGTAACAGGATCAACCTGCTGGGTCGCACCCCGCGCGTCGTTGGAGTGAAAGCCCCGGCCGGCACTCGCGTACCACTCGGTCGCAGGGCTCGCGCGGTAAATCAGGCTCGCTTTCGGGCTGATCAGGGTGTCTTGTTCGGTACCTGAGTTGCGCGGGTCCTCCGCGTCCACATCAAAGCGGAAGTGATCGGCCCGGGCACCCAGCACGGCCCGCCATCGCGGGCTGAGTGACCAGATGGCTTCGTAGTGCGCGCCGAGGCTCGTTTCCTCGACCGCGTCCTGCCTCACGGTGCCGGTGCGAACTCGCGCTTGAGTGCGGTACAAGCCCACCGTGCCGATATCGTCATGCTGCACTGCAACGCCCCAGCGATGCTGCAGCGTGTCACT
>RGQW01000028.1 GCA_010029945.1 Actinomycetota bacterium
CCTTTGCGACGTCCGCCATTCGGAGTGCAAGCAACGGTGACGCGATCATCGACGAGATTCGCCGCCGGACGGGGATCGTCATCGACGTCCTGACCGGGGAAGAGGAGGCTCGGCTGACTTTCCTTGCGGTTCGTCGGTGGTTCGGATGGTCTTCCGGTCAGTTACTGGTGATGGACATCGGCGGCGGATCGTTGGAATTGGCCACCGGACCGGACGAGGAACCGGAAGCGGCCATTTCTCTGCCCCTTGGAGCAGGCGCCTTGACGCGTGAGTTCATCACCGATGACCCACCGTCGAAGTCGCAGATCAAGGCAATGCGAACATTCGCACGGGCCCAGATCGCCGATTCCATCGGCCCGCTGCGTCGGGCCGCGGATCCGATGCTGTGCGTGGCGACCAGCAAGACTTTCAAGCAGCTCGCCCGCATTGCTGGGGCGCCGGCGTCGTCGGAAGATGTACACGTTCGACGCACGTTGCACGCGTCGAGCGTTCGTGAAGTGGTCACGCTTCTCTCGGGGCTCTCGGTAGCCGAACGTGCCACCTTGCCAGGGGTGTCTGCTGGCCGGGCTGCTCAATTGCTGGCCGGAGCCGTTGTCGCAGAAGCGGCGATGGATCTTCTCGACGTTGAGCAACTCGACGTGTGTCCGTGGGCATTGCGGGAGGGAGTCATTCTCCGCCGCATGGACGGACTACCTCGATGACAAGCGGTCCGGCAATGAGTAGCCATACCAAGGACATTGAGCGTGGACTCACCGACGATGAGGTGCGTGCGCGAGTCGAACGGGGCGAATTCAATGAAGCTCCCGTCGCCAACTCCCGGAGTTTCGCCGACATCGTCCGAAAGAACACCTTCACCTGGTTCAACGGCCTGATCGGATCTCTGTGGGTCATCATGCTCGTGGTCGCCCCCATCCAGGACTCTCTGTTCGGGTTCGTGATCGTGGCAAACACTCTGATCGGCATCGTTCAGGAATACCGCGCTGCCAGAACCCTTGAAAAGTTGGCGGTTATCGGGGAAGCCAAGCCCACGGTGCGTCGCAACGGAACCGACATCGAGGTGCGGGCTGCGGATGTGGTGATCGACGACATCATCGTGGTCAAGACAGGTGATCAACTCGTGGTCGATGGAGTCATTATGAAAACCATCGGCTTGCAGATCGACGAGAGTTTGTTGACCGGAGAAGCAGACCCTGTCGACAAGCAAAGCGGGGATACGGCGATGTCGGGATCCTTCGTCGTGGCCGGCTCGGGGATTTACCAAGCCACTCGTGTGGGCCGGGAGTCGTTCGCCTCGGGGCTGACGGAGCAGGCAAAGAAGTTCGCGCTGACGAATTCCGAACTTCGTGACGCGATCAACAAGTTCATCAGAATCGTCAGCTACTTCCTGGTACCCGTTGGCGTGCTTTTGTTGACATCCCAACTAATCCGTGCCGAGTTGCCGGTGAAGGAAGCCGTACGCGGCACCATCGCAGGTGTCGTGACGATGGTTCCCGATGGCCTGGTTCTGCTGACCAGCATCGCCATGGCAGTTTCAGTGATTCGATTGGCCCAACGACGCGTTCTGGTGCAGGACCTGCCAGCCGTCGAGGTGTTGGCCCGGGTCGACACGGTGTGTGCCGATAAAACGGGGACACTTACCGAGCCCGGCATGCACATGGACGATGTCATCGCTGTGGGTCGAGAATCAGCCGACGAGCTGCGCCAAGTGCTCGGGGCATTGGCGGCGGCGGAAGCATCGCCAAATCCGACGATCCTCGCCATCGCTCGCTCATGCTCGGATCCCGGATGGTCGGTGGCATCCACTGTGCCGTTCTCGAGTACCCGAAAGTGGTCCTCGGTCACTTTTGAGGACCACGGAGTGTGGGTCCTCGGCGCACCGGAAGTGGTAGCGCCTGACCATCAGGAGGTCGTCGACGTCGCTACGCGTTACGCCAATCGAGGAGCACGGGTCCTGGTTGTTGCCCGGTCGGATAGTGACGACGGTGCAGTTTCGGTCGATCGAGGACCGGGTCCCGTGGCTCCCGCGGCTGTCGTGGTCATCGATCAACAGTTGCGCGACGATGCTCGTGCCACCGTCGAGTACTTTCTCGATCAAGGTGTGCACGTGAAGGTCCTCTCGGGCGACAACGCCGAAACGGTCGGTGCCATTGCCGACGAAGCAGGCATTCCTGGATCCGATAATCCAGTCGACGCTCGGCACGCGCCGACACGTACGCAGGAATTGACAGGCGTTATGGCAGAGCATTCAGTATTCGGTCGGGTGACGCCTGCTCAGAAGCAGCAGATGGTGGACGCGCTGCAACTCGGTGGGTCGACCGTCGCGATGACCGGGGACGGCGTCAATGACGTCTTGGCGTTGAAGAACGCCGATCTCGGCATCGCCATGGGAAATGGATCGGGCGCAACCCGCGCGGTCGCGCAACTCGTCCTGCTGGATAGCAAGTGGTCGGTCTTGCCGAGGGTCGTCGCCGAAGGGCGTCGAGTCCTGGGAAATATTGAGCGAGTCTCCGACGTCTTCCTCACCAAGAGCGTGTACTCCACGGTGATATCGGTTCTGACCGGTGTCTTCGCCGTGGTGTTTCCGTTTCTGCCGCGCCACCTATCGCTGGTGAGCGCGCTGACCATCGGTATCCCGGGGTTCTTCTTGGCTCTCATGCCCAATGAGGAGCGATTCCGGCCCGGGTTCTTCAAGCGAGTCCTCGCCTTCGCGATCCCTGCAGGATTCATCGCCGCCGCCTCGGCTTGGACGAGTTATGCGGTAGCACTGTGGGTGTCGGAGCCCGTTCTCAACGCCCAGAAGGCGGCCACGGTCTCTTTGTTCATCGTGGCGACGGGGGTTTTGGCTATCTCTGCGCGGCCGCTGAATCTTGTGCGTTGGGGCATCATTGGCCTGATGGTGGTGAGCTTTGCCGCTGTGATCTACATTCCACCGCTCTCTGAGTTCTTCGCCCTGAGTTTGAGCCCAGAGCCGTACAGCCTGGTGGCGATAGCAGTGGGGTTGACCGGTGCCTTGGCCGTGTGGGGAGCCGGTTTAGTGGCCGATCGTTGGCGACGGGCGAGGCATTGATGATGTCGCGGCAGTACACGATCGGCTTGTCGTCGTCGTCGGTGTATCCAGAATCGACGGCCGTCGCCTTCGAATTGGCCGCAGACCTCGGGTACGACGGTGTCGAGGTAATGGTCGGCACCGATGCGATGAGTCAGGATCTCGCGACACTAAAGGGCCTGGTCGATCATTACCAAGTACCTGTTCTTTCCATCCACGCACCGTGCCTGCTGATCACTCAGCGGGTGTGGGGGACCGATCCGTGGGGAAAGCTCGATAAGGCCCGCGATGTTGCTGAGGCGCTTGGCGCGTCGACAGTTGTCGTCCATCCACCCTTTCGGTGGCAACGTGAGTATGCGCGGTCCTTCGAAGACGGAATTGCCCGGATGGAGGAAGTAACCGACGTGGTTTTCGCTGTCGAGAATATGTATCCGTGGCGTGCTGGCCCGTCGGCGTTGGGTGCTTATGCGCCCCACTGGGATATTCGCCAGCAGGATTACCGGCACGCCACGGTGGATCTTTCACACACCGCCGTCTCTCGAACAGACCCGCGGGACATGGTGCGTGATCTAGCCGATCGAGTTGCACATTTGCATTTGGCCGATGGCACCGATTCGGCGCGTGATGAGCACCTTGTTCCTGGCCGGGGTGACCAGCCTGTCGCTGAGGTTCTTGCAGGTTTGGCGGAAGCAGGCTTCGGAGGTTCTGTAATCGCGGAGGTTTCCACGCGGAGCGCCCAAAGCCGCGATGAGCGAGTCGCGGATCTGCGAGAGACCCTGGATTTCGCTCGCAGGCACCTCGGTGGTGCCTCGTGAACTCACCCAACGATGATCGGCGCGCCGCCATCGACCGCGCTGCTCGGGCGATATTTGAGCGTCGTGGTTACGCGTCGGTGACGGTGAAGTCCATCGCGGTGGCTGCCGGCGTGGGGCCGTCTGTCCTGTCCTCTTTCTACCGGAACAAGGCCGAGCTGTTTGCCGCCGTCATGGATCTTCCGTTCGACCCCGCATCGGCGATCCCACGCCTGGTGGCACCAGGTCTCGATGGGTTGGGAGAGCGGTTGGTTCGCTTGGCCTTGCAGGCTGCCCAAGACGAGCAGCTACGGGATGACGTAGGTGCGGTCGGCCCGCTCATCCCGGGGGCGGTGACCAACACGCCTGGCAGCGTTCGAGCGGTCTGGGAATACATCACCGGTGAGGTTGTGGATCAGGTTCTCCTTCGCGCTGGTATTCCCGACGCCAAGATGCGCGGGGCCCTCATTACGTCTTTTCTCGGCGGCATCATCATCGCCCGTTACGGCGTTGTTGTGGAGCCGCTCGCGTCGGCATCGGAGGACGAGGTCGTGGCACTGGTCGGTCCGACGATCCAGCGTCTACTCGATCCGACCCAACCGCTGTTAGCACCTGTGGCACAGTAAGTAACCATGAACCGAGTGGCCATGGTCGGTGGCGGTGCGATGGGTGGAGCCATCGTGGAAGGCATCCTCGGTGGTGTCCCGGATGCGCAGGTAACGGTTGTCGAGGCGAACGACGAGCGCGCGGAGATGTGGCGACGTCGCGGAGATGTCCGAGTGGCAGACCTGACCGAAGCCGTCAGCGACGCCGACGTGATCTTCCTCGCCGTCAAGCCGGACCAGATCACCGATGTTCTCGGGCAGGCAGCCGAGTCGGTGAACCCCAGCGGAGTGGTCGTCTCGATCGCGGCGGGAGTGCCGGTGGCGGTGCTCGAGAGACACGCGCCGGACGGGGTCGCGGTCGCCAGAGCCATGCCGAATACGCCGGTACGGGTCGGTCGAGGGGTTGTCGGCCTCGTGGCGGGAACTACGTGTTCGGCGGAGCAACTGCAAGAGGTGGTCCGCCTTCTGGATCCGGTCTCGACGGTGATCGTGATGGATGAGGCGCTCATTGACTCACTTACCGCGACCTCCGGCAGCGGACCCGCCTACGTGTTCTACCTGGCCGAGTCGATGATGAAGGCGGCCGTGGACCTCGGCCTTGATCGATCCACAGCGAGCACTCTGGTGGCTGAAACCATCGCGGGATCCGCTCTGCTTCTCGCCTCCGAGCCCGACGATCCAGCAGCGCTGCGGGCGGCAGTCACCTCCCCTGGAGGGACGACGGCGGCTGCCATCGGCGTTTTCGACTCCGAGGGCCTAGCCAGGACCATCGAGAATGGAATGCGGGCGGCTCACGGGCGAGCCGGTGAGATGTCTGCCGAGCGCGCAGATCATGCAGATCAGGGGTAATGCGGCCTGAGAGTGGAGAGCGTCGGCGTATGGCAATCTTTTTTGGAAATCGACTTTCGCTGGGAACCCTTCGCGACTAGTGTTCCCCTCTACGAGACCGGGGAGCCGGCAAGGACGAGAACGGATCACATCATGGCCAACACTTCTGAGAACTCCCTTGGTGACGTCAAGTTCTTGACCGTGGCGGAAGTAGCGTCGGTCATGAGGGTTTCGAAGATGACGGTCTATCGCCTCGTGCACAACGGGGATCTGCCGGCGGTTCGTGTTGGCCGCTCCTTCCGCGTCCCAGAGCAAGCGGTGCACGACTACCTTCGCGATTCCTACATCGAAACCGCGTGACAATCAGCACGAACGCCTGGTGTTGAGGCCGCGCTCTCCTTCCCACAGTGAGGGCGGGTAGACTTCGGTGACGTCGATCACCTGATCGTCAGTAGATGCGAACACTGCCCGCTGGGGCGGGCGATGAAGGAGTAGAGGCAGTTCATGGGCTCTGTGGTCAAGAAGCGCCGTAAGCGAATGGCCAAGAAGAAGCACCGCAAACTGCTCCGTCGTACGCGGGTTCAACGCCGCAACAAGAAGTAGGTAGAGGGCCCCACCGTGGGCAGAGTTGCCGTCGTTACGGGGGTCTCCCGCTATCTCGGCGGCAAGATGGCAGATCGACTCGTCCACCAGCCGGGAGTCGATCGGGTCATCGGAATCGACATCGTTCCCCCTGCGTCCCCCCTCGCAGCGGAGTTCATTCGCGCTGATATCAGAAACCCGTCGATAACGAAGATTCTGGACGGCACCGGGGTCGACACTGTGGTTCATATGGGTGTCATCGCGACTCCCCGGCAGGCGGGCAACCGTTCGGTCATGAAGGACATCAACGTCATCGGCACCATGCAATTGCTGGGAGCGTGTCAGCGAGTCGACAGTGTTCGCCACGTGGTCGTGAAGTCGACCGCGGCCGTCTATGGCAGCGGACCCCGCGATCCGGCGTTGATCACGGAAGACTCCTCTCCCCGTCATCCTCCAACGTCCGGATGGGCGAAAGACTCAATGGAAGTCGAGGAGTACGTTCGAGGATTTGCTCGCCGCAGACCCGATGTGGGGGTGGCGACTCTGCGCTTTGCCAACATCGTCGGGCCAGGGATGCGGACGGGAATGACGTCCTATCTGACGATGCCGATTGTTCCGACCGTTCTCGGTTTCGACCCGCGCCTGCAATTCGTCCATGAAGAGGACGCTTTAGAGGTGACGCGGCGGGTGGTCTTGCAGCGCACAACCGGGACGTTCAATGTGGCCGGTGAAGGGGTCGTGCTCTTGTCGCAAGCATTGGGTCGACTCGGAGCGTCGAGTGTGCCCCTGCCGGCTGCCCTTGTGCCCTCAGTCGGGCGAACGTTGGCGCGAGGTGCGTGGGCGGACTTTTCCCGCGACCAGGTCAGGTACCTGACCCACGGACGAGTGCTCGACACGACACGTGTTGCTGCGGAGGTTGGCTTTGAGTGTCAGTACTCGAGCGATGACGCTTTCGGTTCCTTTGTGCGCGGCAGTCGACGGGAGGCAGCGAGTTATGGATGAATCTCGATCTGACAATCGCGTGCGTCCGTCGAAGGCGGCACGTGAAGTAGGAGCTACCGGTCCTCGACCGGCCGTGCCTTCGGCGGGGTCGTCTGATTCCCGCACGGCACAGGCCGGCACCGCGAATACCGGCACCGCGAATTCCGGTAGCCCGAGCGCCCCCAAGAAGCGCAAGATCAAGACAGCGGTCACGTTAAACAATGCGCCACCACATGACGCATCACCGATGAATGCGGACAGTTCTCCAGGCATGTGGAGCGTGCTTCGGGAGCGCCTTGCCGGCGAGTATGCGGTCGACGATTTTGGTTTCGATCCGGAATTCACAGACAAGGTGCTATTGCAGGCTATGCGTCCGCTATATCGCAACTGGTTCCGAGTAGAGGTTTCGGGAATCCAGTCGATTCCGGATCAAGGAGGAGCCCTCGTGGTGGCCAACCACTCCGGCACCATCGCGGTGGATTCGGTGATGACTCAGGTGGCTATTCATGATGAGCATCCCTCACACCGGTTCTTGCGCATGTTGGGTGCCGACCTCGTATTCCAAACCCCTTTCCTCGGGGACGTGGCTCGTCGAGCCGGCCACACGCTGGCGTGCCACGACGACGCTGAGCGCCTGCTGACGTCAGGTGAGGTCGTCGGAGTGTGGCCGGAAGGGTTCAAGGGCATCGGAAAGCCGTTTTCGGAGCGCTACAGACTCCAACGCTTCGGACGTGGGGGTTTTGTCTCGGCCGCCGTGCGAACGGGGGCGCCGATCATCCCGACCGCCATTGTGGGAGCCGAGGAGATCTATCCCATCGTGGCGAATGCGTCGGTCGTGGCCCGCGTTCTCGGGCTTCCCTACTTCCCCATCACCCCGACCTTCCCGTTCTTGGGGCCGCTGGGTTTGGTGCCGCTGCCGAGCAAATGGCTGATTCACTTCGACGATCCGATCCCCACGGATCACTTACCGTCCGGAGCAGCCGACGACCCCGCCGTCCTCTTCGAGATCACCGACCAGGTGCGCGAACGCATCCAGCGTCGTCTCTATGACCTGCTCGCCCAACGCGGCGGTGCTTTCGCCTAGCGGCGTCCTCGCATCTGTCCCAGGAGGTATCCCGACGCGAGGCCGACGGCGATGCCGGCAGCACCGCTGGCGACAGGTGCCACGTAGGGCTTGATGCGAGCTCGGCGTCGAAAGTCGCGAATGCGCCACTCATTGGCGATCGCGTGTGCTCGCAGCTCAGGGTCGGGGTTGACGGCCGTCGGGTGACCGACAAGAGACAGCATGGGGACGTCGTTCACAGAGTCGGAATACGCGCTGCACTCGCCGAGATCGAGGCCTTCGCTCGTGGACAAGGCGCGTACCGCTTCGGCTTTGGCGAGACCGTGCAGCGGAGGGCCGTTCAACTTTCCGGTGTAGATCCCGTTGCGACTCTCCGCGATCGTCCCGAGTGCTCCGGTGAGGCCGAGGCGTCGGGCGATGACGGTCGCAAGTTCTTGTGGAGTGGCGGTGACGAGCCACACTTGCTGCCCGGCGTCGAGATGTCCCTGGGCCAATGCCAGAGATCCCGGGATCAATTTGTCGACCATTTCCGCGTCGAAGATCTGCTCCGCTAGATCCTGCAGTTCCTGGACCGAGCGGTTCTGCACGAACGACAAAGCAGCCTCGGTGGCCGACGCCATGTCCTCGAGGTCTTCGGAGCCACTGAGAACGAATTTCAGCTGCTTACTGGCAAATCCACTGATCTCTCGTGCGTTGAAGTACTTGCGTTTGGCCAGACCGACGGCGAGGTGGAACAGGCTCGACCCGCGCATGATGGTGTTGTCGACATCGAAGAAGGCCGCGGTGTGGGAGATTGCGCGTTCAATGTCCGCGGCAGCGGATGCCGATGCCTGCCCGGCACGACGGTAAGACGTGAGGACGTCGGGAGTTTCCACATCGGCAGGGTAAGACATCGGCGTAGTCGGCAAGATACGGGACATGAGGAGTGAGGCCGGGTCCAGTGACGACGCCCTGGCGGTGCGTGTGCAGATCATTGGCCGTGTCGGTTGTCACCTGTGCGATGAGGCCGAGGCCGTGGTCGCTGAGGTGTGCGGGCAACGAGGGGTGCGGTACGAGGTCGTCTCCATCGATGACGACCCAGCCCTCGCCGACGAGTACGCAGAGTTGATCCCCGTGGTCCTCGTCGATGGTGAACGGCACGACTTTTTCCGGGTAGACGCGGACCGGCTGCGTCGGGCATTAGACCGATAATCGGACGTAAACGTCCGGTAAACTTTGTGCATTCGTGCACGAAGCCATACTCTTTCGGCTCTCAACGGCCCGGTGGCTGAGCGCCGAATGGCTCCCGTGCCCCGTAACTGCAATGTAGGTGACGCACGTGCCTCTTCCCGCACCTCGCTCCAGCGATAGTCGCGGACCGGCCCTGGTCCCGATGTCTGGTCGGGCTATCCCTGACGCCACCGTGGCACGCCTGCCGGTGTACCACCGGGTTCTGGTCTCGCTTGCCGATTCTGGGTCGCACACCGTCTCGAGCGAAGAGCTCGCGACGGCGTGCGGAGTCACCAGTGCCAAGCTTCGAAAGGATCTGTCGTACCTCGGCTCCTACGGCACGCGTGGTGTCGGCTACGACGTTCAGTTCCTCACGTACCAAATTGCTCGCGAGCTCGGATTGACGAGCCCGTGGGGAGTCGTTGTCGTCGGGTTGGGAAACCTTGGTCGGGCGCTCGTGTCATACCGAGGGTTCGCCAGCCGTGGATTCCAGGTTGTCGGCTTGATCGATTCGCATCCCGACGTCGTGGGGACAGTGGTCTCCGTCGTTGACCGGCGGATCACCGTCCAATCTGTGGACAATCTTCGTGCGATCGTGGCAGACAACGACGCTCGGATAGGCGTCATCACGACACCTGCGGACTTTCGTTGCTGCCGGTCCAGGAGACCCTGACTTGATCGCCCACCGGGGTGCTCGCATGCTGAGCGATGCGGGGTACGTGCTCGCGGACGAGGCGGCGGTGCCGATCGCGGAAGCGTTCGTAGCGGCCGACCTCATTGAGGTTGTCAACCCCGACGCGGCCGGACCGGCGGCGGATCGAATCAAGCCCGCCGTTGACGCGGCCAAGGCAGGCACGGTGGTCGTCCGCTTGCTCGCAGGAGACCCGATGATGGGGTCGGGCCTCGTGGGTGAGGTCGGTGTCGTGCGTCGAGCCAAGATCGACATAGAGATCGTGCCCGCGGTCAGCGAGATAACGGGAGTGCCGGCATACGCCGGATTCGGTCTCGTAGGGAACAAGGCCAAGGAAGTTCGAGTGGTCGACGCCCAGGACTCCTCGGTGCGCTGGGAAGAACTTGCTGTTCCCCGCGTCACGGCGGTGTTCCCCTCCGGGGCCAATCATCTGGTGCACATCGCACGAGCCATGCTTGAGGCGGGACGATCCGGCGACACCCCCGTTGCCATCACGCGCGATGGCACAACCGTTGATCAGCAGACCGTTGTCATGACCTTGAGCGAAGCTGCCGAGGCTGCAACGACTCGTCGAAGTGGATTCGTTGTTATTGGCGAGGTCGTCGAGCAGCGGGAGCGACTCGACTGGTTCGAGCGCAAGGCGCTGGTCGGATGGCGCGTTCTCATTCCCCGCACCCAGGACAACACCGCCGGTCTGGTGACTCGACTGCGTCGTCTGGGTGCTGTTCCCAGTGAGGTGCCCACCATCTCCGTCGAGCCTCCGCGGACCCCTCAGCAGGTGGAGCGTGCGGTTCGGGGTCTGGTGGAAGGTCGATACGAGTGGGTTGGCTTCACTTCGGCGAACGCGGTCCGTGCGGTAAGAGAGAAGCTCTACGAGTACGGCCTGGATGCGCGATCCTTTTCCGGCCTTCGAGTGGCTGCGTGTGGACCGGGAACAGTCGACGCCCTCATCGAGTTCGGAGTGCGCCCGGATTTGGTTCCCGAGGAAGATTTGAGCACCGGCGGTCTTCTTGACGCCTGGCCGCCATACGACTCGCTCCTCGACCCGATCAACAAGGTGTTCGTGCCGCGGGCCGACATCGCAACAGACACCCTGGCCGCAGGCCTCACCGACTTGGGGTGGGAAGTCGAAGACATCACGGCATTTCGAACCGTGCGTGCGGCGCCGCCGCCCGCTCCGGTGCGAGAGGCCATCAAGACCGGTGGGTTCGACGCGGTGATGTTCACCTCGAGCAGCACGGTGCGCAACCTGGTCGGGATCGCCGGCAAGCCGCATCAATCGACCGTTGTTGCGTGCATTGGCCCACACACCGCGAAGACGGCAGAAGAGCACGGTTTGCGTGTGGACGTTCTCGCTGAGGACAGCACACCCGAGGGCCTTGCGGAGGCGTTGGCTGCTCACGGAGTCGTCATGCGTGAGCGGGCTGAGGAAGCAGGCGAGGATGAGTGGCGCCCCAGCAAGAAAAGGGCGGCCGGTCGGCGCAAGTCGTGACCCCGAGATGCGCCTTCATCGGTCGTGCTTAGGCTCGAGGGGTGAGTGACCAGCACAGCGTCGTCCATCTCCTTCGCCACGGGGAAGTGCACAACCCCGAAGGTGTGCTGTACGGCCGCCTTCCGGGATACCGGCTCTCTGAGCGTGGAATACAGATGGCGGATATGGCCGCGCAGGCCCTCGCGCGGCACGACGTAGCCGCGGTTATTGCCTCGCCGATGGAACGCGCGCAGCAAACCGCCGAACCGATCGCTCGGGTGCACGGGCTGACCGTCGGGACCGAACCCTTGGCGATTGAAGCGGACAATGTCTTTGAAGGTCAGCGCGTGAGCGTCGGGGATGGAGTGTTGCGGCAGCCGCGGACCTGGAAGCATCTGTGGAATCCCTTCCGCCCGAGCTGGGGAGAGCCCTACGAGGACGTCGCTGAACGTATGCGCCGGGCGGTCGCGAACGCTCGGGAAGTGGCGGGCGGTCGCGAGGTGGTTCTGGTCAGCCACCAGTTGCCGATTTGGATCGCCCGGCTCGATGCGGAGGGTCGGCGACTGTGGCACGACCCCCGCTCCCGACAGTGCACCCTGGCTTCACTCACGTCACTGGCTTTCCATGGTGACCGACTGATGTCCATCTCGTATACGGAGCCGGCGCGCGATCTTCTTCCTGGTGCCAGTCCCATCGCCGGCGCATGAAGCGGCTTGTTCTCCTTCTGTGCTTCGCTGTAACCGTCAGCGCCTGCGGTAACGCGGGAGGAGCGAGTTCGATCGAGTCCGAGTCCGGCTTCGTCGGCGGTGACGGGTCGATCATCGTTGTAGAGCCGGCTCAGCGGGCTCCGGCGCCGGATGTTCGTGCCACCACTCTGGATGGCGACACCTTCGACCTCGCCGATCACCGTGGGGAAACAGTCGTGATGAACGTCTGGGCCTCTTGGTGTGCGCCGTGCCGTGCCGAGGCTGGTGAATTGCAGGAGGTCTGGGAAGAAGAGCAGGGCAATGGGGTGCAGTTCGTTGGCTTGAACACCAGAGACTCAACCGTCGCCGCGCAGGGATTCGTCGAGTCGATGGGTCTGACTTTCCCCAGCATCTTTGACCCCGATGGTCGAGTTCAACTGCAGTTTTCGGATTCTCTTCCACCCCAAGCCATTCCCTCGACCCTCGTGATCGATGGCAACGGTCTGGTGGCGGCGAGAATTCTGGGGAAAGTGAGTGCCGCGACACTTCGGGGAGTCATCGACGAGGTGGCTGACCGTGGGTGACATCGGCACGATCATTACGAGCGGGTCGATGCTCGTTGCCCTCCCGATCGCCGTTGCGGCCGGACTGGTCGCCTTCATCAGCCCCTGCGTTCTTCCTCTCGCGCCGGGATACGTCTCCTACGTCACGGGAATGACGGGTGTGGAGCTGTCGACGGGTGAGCGAAAGTCACGCGTGCTCGCAGGAAGCGTGCTGTTCGTCCTCGGCTTCAGCGTTGTCTTCGTGTCCTACGGTGCGCTCTTCGGTGGGCTCGGGTCAGCGCTCCTGCGATACGAGAACGTCATTACCCGCGTCATGGGTCTTCTGGTGATCGCCATGGGTCTCGCATTCATGGGGGTGATTCCCTGGTTCCAGCGGGAGTACCGATGGATGCGGGTGCCTAAGTGGGGCGTTATCGGAGCGCCGGGACTCGGCGTGCTGTTCGGGCTCGGGTGGACGCCGTGTATCGGACCGAC
>RGQW01000271.1 GCA_010029945.1 Actinomycetota bacterium
GCACGGGGCGTGATGCGATGTCACACAAATTCCTGGCCTTGAGTTTGGTTTCCTGCCACTCTCCGTGCGGGTCGGATCCCCAGGTGATGCCGGCGCCGGTTCCGAACCGTAGGACGCTGTCTCGGATCCAGAAGGTGCGAATCGCCACGGCTAGTTCGGCCGCTTGGCGGTCGGCGTCGATCCAACCCACGGCTCCGCAGTAAACGTCCCGGGGGGCGGTTTCGCATTCGTCGATGATTCGAAGAGCTGATGATTTCGGTGCTCCGGTCACCGACCCCGGTGGAAATGTTGCGTCGACGATGTCGCTCCACCATGTTCCCTCTGCCAAGCGGCACTGCACATCGGACACCAGGTGGACCAGACCCGGGTGCTCTTCTATCCGGAGTAGATCGGGAACCCGAACACTCCCGGTGCGCGCCACGCGGGAAAGGTCGTTTCGGACAAGGTCGACGATCATCACGTTCTCGGCGAGGTCCTTGTCGAGTAGCAAACCCGATGAGGGTGCCGTTCCCTTGATCGGTCCGCTGCTCAGGATGTTGCCTTCACGTCGAAGGAACAATTCCGGACTCGCGCAAGCAACGTGCAGATCCACATCGGGCACTGAGATCATGGAGGCGTACGGCGCGGGATTTCCCACGGCGAGCGCACGGTGGAGCGCGACGATGTCGTCGTTGGGTTCGATGTCGGCTTCGAGCACCCTGCACAGGTTCACCTGATACACCTCACCGCTGGCGATGTGATCGTGAATGCGGCGCACGCCGGCGATGTATTGCTCCTGCGACAAACTCGATGCCCATCGATCCTTTGGCACCCCAGTCCAGGGGCCGATATCGGCCTCCGGTGGCGTGATCGACCACTGGGAGAAGCGGACCAGGACGGGCGCGCCGGCGTATGGGAGGACGACGCCCCAACGACCTCCCGAGTCAAGGGCCCGAAGGTCAGATGTCACCTCGGTGGCATCCCACGCCCACAAGCCTCCGAGCTGGGCGACCGCTCCGCTGCGCACGGACTCATCCTGCCGTGAGCAGGCTCTTCTCGCCTAGGCCTGGCGTGACCAGGGTGGGTGTGTCGGCTAGGGTTTGGCTCTCCCAGAGGGAAATGCGGACGTAGCGCAGCTGGTAGCGCATCACCTTGCCAAGGTGAGGGTCGCGGGTTCGAATCCCGTCGTCCGCTCGCAGAGGGCAGCGGCAGCTGGCCTCACATGGTGGAGTGGCCGAGAGGCGAGGCAGCGGCCTGCAAAGCCGCGTACACGGGTTCGAATCCCGTCTCCACCTCGCTGACAACTGAATGCTCGATCGAAGGACCCCGAGGGCGATTGGCGCAGGGGCTAGCGCGCTTCCTTGACACGGAAGAGGTCACAGGTTCGATTCCTGTATCGCCCACCACTAGAACACCCCGTGTTCACGGGGATATCGCCCAATAGCACTCCTTGACTTGTCATCGCTCGAGGCTGATTGCGAGTCAAGTGCGAGTCATTCCCCGCTCGTATCCTTGCTCTCGTGAGGTACGACGACGCCGCGAGGATCGACTTCGTCGGCAGGTAAATCAGAGCAAATCTGTCTCACAGGTAGAAGCGGAAGGCGCCCGAA
>RGQW01000272.1 GCA_010029945.1 Actinomycetota bacterium
AAGAGCGCACGAGTGGTCGGCGACGTCATGGGCAACTACCACCCGCATGGCGACAGCGCGATCTACGACGCCCTCGTCCGACTTGCTCAACCATGGAGTCTTCGGTACCCGCTCGTTCAAGGCCAGGGGAACTTCGGTTCACCCGGGAACGACCCGCCCGCAGCCCAGCGCTATACCGAATGCCGGATGGCCCAGTTGGCCATGGAGACGGTGCGCGACATCGATGAAGAGACCGTCGACTTCGCACCCAACTACGACGGTCGGACCCTCGAGCCCACCGTTCTGCCCAGCAGATTCCCGAACCTGCTGGTCAACGGAAGCGCCGGCATCGCTGTCGGTATGGCTACCAACATCCCGCCCCACAACCTTCGGGAAGTCGCCGAGGCTGCGACGTGGCTGCTGGACAACCCGGAAGCATCCACCGAGGAGCGTCTGACCGCCCTTCTCGGCATCGTCCAAGGTCCGGACTTCCCCACGGGAGCGACGATCATCGGCAAGCGAGGCATCGAGGACGCCTACCGCACCGGTCGTGGATCGATCACGATGCGTGCCGTTGTCGAAGTGGACGAAGACGCCAAGGGTCGACAGAGCCTGATCGTGACCCAGCTGCCGTACCAGGTGAATCCGGACAATCTCCTACTGCGCATCGCCGAACTCGTGGGCGACGGAAAACTGACCGGTATCTCCGATGTTCGGGACGACTCATCGTCTCGCACCGGCATGCGTTTGATCATTGACCTAAAACGGGACGCGGTCGCACAGGTTGTGCTGAATCAGCTCTACAAGCACACACAACTACAAGACAACTTTGGTGCGAACATGCTCGCGCTGGTGGATGGTGTCCCGCGCACGTTGACACTGGAGCAGTTCCTTCGTTACTGGATCGCGCACCAAATCGAGGTCATCCAACGACGGACGCGGTACCGGCTCCGCAAAGCCGAGGAACGCGCACACATCCTGCGTGGCTACCTCAAGGCACTCGACGCACTCGACGACGTCATCGCCTTGATCCGCGCAAGCGCGACAGTGGAGGACGCCCGTAGCGGTCTGATGGAACTGCTGGAGATCGATGAACTGCAGGCGACAGCAATCCTCGACATGCAACTACGTCGGCTCGCTGCCATGGAACGTCAGAAGATCATCGACGAGTACGACGAACTGATGATCAAGATCGCCGACTACAACGACATCCTCACCAACGAGCCCCGGCAACGCTCGATCGTCTCGGAAGAACTCGGAGAGATCGTCAGCAAGTACGGCGATGATCGTCGAACCGAGATCCTCCCCTGGGACGGTGAGGTCACCGATGAGGACCTCATCGCAGAAGAGGACGTCGTCGTCACAATCACCTCCGGTGGCTACGCGAAGCGAACTCGCTCCGACCTGTATCGGGCGCAACGCCGCGGCGGCCGTGGTGTTCGAGGCGCTGCGCTCCGACAGGACGATGTTGTCGAACACTTCATGGTGACCAGCACGCACAACTGGCTGTTGTTCTTCACCAACCAGGGCCGCATCTATCGAGCGAAGGGCTACCAATTACCCGACGCGAGCCGGGACGCGAAGGGCCAGCACGT
>RGQW01000273.1 GCA_010029945.1 Actinomycetota bacterium
TCACGCGAATCTGGCGACCACGCAGAGGTACACCCACGTCTCGGTTGAGCGATTGCGCAGCACGTTCGAGCAGGCGCACCCTCGGTCAGGGAACTAGAGGTTTGAGAACCGGGCGTCGCTCGATCCACGCCCACGGATCCACGTACGGATCGGTCATGGCATCGCGGGCCTCCCACGCCGGCCGTCGCAGTCCGAGGTGAAGACAGCTGCGGGAGCAGTGGAAGCCGTGTGCCGTTAGGTGGCCAATGAGGGTGCCCATCTCCACCCGGTCGCCTTCGACCACCAGGGCCTCGACCGGTTGATACGTCGATGTCCACGGCGGATCGTCATGCTCGATGCTGACCGTGGGCGTGCGGGCCACATCGCCGACGAACGCCACACGACCGGGCCCGATCGCTCGCACCTCGGCCCCCGGGGGTGCCGCGACGTCGATGCCCCGATGGCCGGCGGCGAAACGGTCATCCGGGCGTTCGAAAGCCCGCAGCACCTGCTCCCAGCCGGTGGTCAGGGGAGGAGTCCAGCCCGAGGCCGGTGAGCCGAGCGCTAGGACGGTGGCCGTCAGGAGTGCCAGCAGCGGTGTCGTCACACCAGAACGCTGCCTGGGCGCGCCTTGCGAGGCCAGATCAACCCGGCGGGCTGGGGATAGTGAAGCCGTGCCCTGGGCATCGGGGTGCAACCCCGGCCCCCTAGACTAAGGCGGCTTCCTTCGGGGAGACATATTTCGCGCGATCTACTGCTGCGCCCCGCGCAGCCCGTCGGCTCGACGGTCCCGCTTCGGCGGGCGAGTGGACGGAGATCGCCAGGGGTTCGCCCGCCGGGTGGACCGACAACCGCACGCGGTGGCATGCCACCGCCGACGGGCGCGCGCGCCCGAAGAAGGAGAACGACCATGGCCGTCGTCACGATGCGCCAGCTTCTGGAAAGTGGTGTCCACTTCGGGCACCAAACCCGGCGCTGGAACCCCAAGATGAAGCGCTTCATCTTTACCGAGCGCAACGGCATCTACATCATCGATCTTCAGCAGTCGCTGTCGTACATCGATCGTGCCTACGAGTACGTGAAGGAAACCGTCGCCCACGGTGGATCCATCATGTTTGTCGGCACCAAGAAGCAAGGACAGGAAGCGATCGCCGAGCAGGCGAATCGTGTTGGTATGCCGTACGTCAATCAGCGTTGGCTCGGCGGCATGCTCACCAACTTCAACACCGTTCACAAGCGCCTGCAGCGCCTGAAGGAGTTGGAAGAGATCGACTTCGACGATGTCGCTGGCTCCGGGAAGACGAAGAAAGAACTCCTCATGATGCGTCGTGAGAAGGACAAGCTCGAGCGGACACTCGGCGGTATTCGCGATATGGCCAAGATCCCTAGCGCGATTTGGGTCGTCGACACCAAGAAGGAGCACATCGCCGTCGGTGAAGCTCGCAAACTCGGAATCCCGGTTATCGCTGTTCTCGATACCAACTGCGATCCCGACGAGGTCGACTTCCCGATTCCGGGTAATGACGACGCGATTCGCTCCGTCGCGCTCTTGACGCGCGTCATGGCCGATGCGGTGGCCGAA
>RGQW01000274.1 GCA_010029945.1 Actinomycetota bacterium
CAACGTGGGTTCACGGGAGGCCGCCAACCTTTATACCGCCACTCCCGAGGTGGCCCTCGCCCCCACCTGTCAGGTATGAGCAACGGGTGGGGTCCTCCCCCTGTCACCCTGATCCGCTGCGAGGGGCGGCGGATCAGGGTGACTCCGCCAACCCGACACGGGGACTCGGTCTTCTGACCTACACGTCGCGCTGGAGTACCTTTCGCACTATCGCATCCGATCGATCGTCTCGGACGGACCCGGCGCCCCGCCTCATTGCCGGGACGGCTGTTGCGTGCGCGCTCATGGCGTCGGCTTGCTCTGGTGAGGTAGCAGATGATGCCGTTCAACGTCAGCTCAGCGAGGACATTCTTGTCAACGCTGATATCTGGGACGAAGAACCCAAGATCCTGGGCGCCGGATTGGGGTTTACCGACATCAATGGCGTGCCCGGCTTAGATGTTGACGACCTAGAGTCCAGCGAACGACTCACTCGGCTTGCCGGCGGCGCCTGGAGCGATCCGACGTGCGCATCGGACGAAGAACCGGCCATCGGGCACTACACATCGACGATCACTCCCGAAGGGGTTGCGCTCACGTTTGGCAAGGAGACGTACTTTGCGGACGGATACCCAGTGGAGTTCAGTTGGCCGTACTTGCCGTCGACGTTGGATCCGACGGACTTCGCTCTGACGCTGAACACCGGAGAGGTCATCACCCCCGAGGTCTCCAGCATCGTTCCCAATTGGGAATTAAACGAGCGCAGCACCGCCGTCATCTTCGGTCAGTTCGGCAACCGGCTTGATCCCTCCAGTGACGGCCTGATCTGGCCCGTGTCCATCGAGATCGTCGAGGACGACACCCCGCTCACACTCGTGGGGCCGGGTGGACAGACTGTCAGTGCTGTCGGGATGACATATCAGTCCCCTCCCCCGTCGAGTTACACCAAACCTGACGTCTCTCCCGCTGATCGGGGTGGTCCCCAGCTTGTTGCGGCGAAACTCACGCGCATGTCGACGTTGGGTGAAGGTTGGGACGGGGGTCCGCGTGTGTTGACCGGTTCCACGCCAAACGACGGAGTGACGTTGTACGGAGACGACGCCGAGTATCGACTGCGGGTCTTCACGTCTGGAGGAATGACGCGCAACGGAGTTCAAGGTCTCACTCCGGACGACTTCGAGGATTACTTTCGCGTCCGTGCTGTTGCAGACGACGGTACGGAGGTTCTCCTGACCGAAACAGGGGTCGACTACGCCATCAACGGGGGGACGGTTCGCGTCGTGGGTCTCGCGGACTTGGGCACTGCTTCTGACGCGTACGACGACTGCTACCTCGAAGATCGAGACAATCAGATTGACATCATCCTCAGTGGTGATGACGCGGCCGTGCGGGCCATTACTCACGCCGAGATCCCCTCCACGGACGGGTATCTGCCCCTCTACAACCCGGGAGGGCCGGGCAACGCGCCCACTCCCGGGGTTCGGTACTCGGCAGGAACTCCTCCCATCAGTCAAGAGGTGTGGGTGACCTTGGATGATCCGCAGACGGTCACCTATCCGTGATGTCGAAGATCGACCCAGG
>RGQW01000275.1 GCA_010029945.1 Actinomycetota bacterium
AATCCTGCGGCCGGAATCCGCTGATGCGCTCACCCGTGACCAGGCCCGCGACGTCGGCCGCGTCTACGTCGATCGATGGGCGGATCTGCACTCCGTCGATGTGGATCGCGCGGGGTTGAGCGACTGGGGGAAGGGGCCGGGCTATGTGGACCGGCAAGTTTCCGGCTGGTCCGAGCGTTACCGAAAGGCACGCACCCCCGACGTTCCGGACGGGGAGAACGTCATGAACTGGCTGGCGGACAATCGCCCATCGGACGTCGCGGCCTGCGTCATTCACGGCGACTGGCGGCTGGACAACATGATCATGGACACGCGCTCACTCGAACCGGGCAATCAGCCGACGATCATCGGCGTCTTGGACTGGGAGATGGCCACCATCGGCGATCCGCTGATGGATGTGGGTGCGGCGCTCGCGTACTGGATCGACTCCACCGACATCGACATCGATCCGGCTTTCGCTGCACTCAAGCGTCAACCGAGCGACCTTCCGGGGATGCCGACGCGGGAGAGCATCGTCGAGCAATACTCGGCACGCATGGGCTTCACCACCGCCCACTGGGCCTTCTACGAGACCTACGGGCTCTTCCGGCTCGCCGTGATCCTGCAACAGATCTGGGCCCGCTTCGTCGCAGGGCAGACCACCAACCCGGCCTTCGCGCCCTTCGGTCAGGCGGTTCAGGTGCTACTCGACCGAGCAGCCCGGGCCCGACAGGGAGGGTGACGGCGACGCCAGCGCGGCCGCCACGGTTCCCTCCGGCTGCAAGCCCTCGAAACCTCGGCCGATCGACAGATCGACGCGCGGGCCGGAACGATCGTCCTCGACCATCACCGCATCGGGGAGGTAGAACAGCAACAGGCGTGCGTTGTCCACGCCTTTCGGCCCAAATCTGATTTCTCCCACACCGCGCAGCGAAACTCCCAGCGGGTCGTTCTCTACTTTGTTGATGCGAAAACCGATCTGACTCAACTCGCGGGCTGTCGTACCGGCCAAGCCGGCGCGCTTGGTGGAGTTGTAGACGTTCACGACGACACTGTCCGGTCGCGGTAGCACCTCGGCAGCAGCGATGAGTGTCGTTTCGCACGGCTCCGGCTCGACGCCGTTGTTGCCGGTAGCGCCGTCGTCGTTGCCGATCGCGTCGCCCGCGACCGAGGGGTCCTCTTCTCCGGCAACAACCGTGGGGCGCTCGTCTTCTCCAGCAACGAGCAGAGACACTCCGAAGCCCACCGCGAACAAGACCACCATGCCTACGCCGGTGAGCAGCACGATCAGCCACACCGGGCGGCGAGCCGGTGGGCGACGTGCGGAGGTGTAAGCGGTCATCGCCCACCACTGTAGGGATCGTCATGAGTTTTGGTTCCGCGCCTGTCGTCCAAGAAGCTGGTGAGCAGGCCGGCGCACTCGTCGGACCGAACGCCACCGATCACTTCGATGCGGTGATTCATTCGACGATCTCGGACCAGATCCCACCGAGATCCGGCGGCGCCGTACTCGTCGTTCCAGGCACCGATCACCAGCGTGGCGATGCGGGCGAGCACGGCGGCCCCCGCACACATCGGGCA
>RGQW01000276.1 GCA_010029945.1 Actinomycetota bacterium
ACCATGTCGCACTTGTTCAGTGCAACCACCAGAGCGGGAACGCCCACCTGCTTGGCCAGGAGGATGTGCTCCTTGGTTTGGGCCATGGGGCCGTCGGTGGCGGCACACACCAGGATGGCGCCGTCCATCTGAGCGGCACCGGTGATCATGTTCTTCACATAGTCCGCGTGGCCAGGGCAGTCCACGTGGGCGTAGTGACGAGTCTCGGTCTCGTACTCAACGTGAGCGGTGTTGATGGTGATGCCGCGCTCACGCTCTTCAGGGGCGCCGTCGATGTCGGCGTAGTTCTGAACTTCAGCCTGACCCTTCTTGGCGAGCACGTTGGTGATCGCAGCGGTGAGGGTGGTCTTGCCGTGGTCAACGTGGCCGATGGTGCCGATGTTGACGTGGGGCTTGTTCCTTTCGAACTTCTCGCGTGCCATGGGTGTTTAAAGAATCGAGGGTTGGATTTGGAGGAGTTTAGAGATCAGGAATTGCCCTGATTCTTGGAAATGATGGCCTCGGCCACATTGCGAGGAACTTCGGCGTAATTGTCGAATTCCATCGAGAAAATGCCCCGGCCCTGGGTCATGGAGCGGAGCTCGGTGGCGTAACCGAACATCTCGGCAAGGGGCACCTTGGCCGAGATTTTGGACGTGCCGTCTTCGACGGACTGGCCCTCAACCTGACCTCGACGGGAGGACAGGTCGCCGATGATCGAACCGAGGAAATCCTCGGGAGCTTCGACCTCGACCTTCATCATCGGCTCAAGCAGCACAGGGTTGCACTTCTTGACGCCGTCCTTGAAGGCCATGGATCCGGCGATCTTGAACGCCATCTCCGAGGAGTCGACGTCGTGATAGGAGCCATGCACCAGGGTGCATTTCACATCGATGAGGGGGTATCCGGCGATCACACCGGATTCGCAGGTCTCCTTCATGCCCTGCTCGGCGGGCTTGATGTATTCCTTCGGAACGACACCGCCCACGATCTTGTTGACGAATTCGAAGCCGGAACCGGGCTCGCCCGGTTCCATCTCGATCACAACGTGGCCGATGGTGCCGATGTTGACGTGGGGCTTGTTCCTTTCGAACTTCTCGCGTCACGCAGCATGCGGTCCACCAGGATTTCCAGGTGGAGTTCGCCCATGCCGGCAATCACGGTCTGGCCGGTCTCGGCATCCGTGTTGACGCGGAAGGTGGGGTCCTCTTCAGCCAGAGCAACCAGGGCCTTGGAGAGCTTCTCCATGTCGCCCTTGGTCTTCGGCTCAACAGCCACGGAGATCACCGGTTCAGGGATGAACAGGGTCTCGAGAACGATCGGATCGTCCTGGGTGCAGAGGGTGTCACCCGTGGTGGTGTTCTTCAGTCCGAGCACCGCACCGAGGTCGCCGGCACGCAGTGCGTCGACTTCCTCACGGTCGTCAGCCTTAAGCACCACGAGGCGGGAGATGCGCTCCTTCTCGCCTTTGGTGGAGTTGAGCACGTAGCTGCCCTTCTCGAGGATGCCGGAGTACATCCGGACGAAGGTGAGCTTGCCGTAGGGATCGGCCATCACCTTGA
>RGQW01000277.1 GCA_010029945.1 Actinomycetota bacterium
CGCGACACCGTCGACGCCGATTTCGCCCAGCACCGGCAACGCTTCCTCGCGGAACAGGGTTACGGCTATCGCATCGTGGACGCGGATGACGTGCACGCAGGGCGCTGGGACGGGGTTTAGGTCGAGGCTCGCGTTGGCTGAGCCTTACGCCGGCATAACCGCAAGGCGCGCATCGATATCGACCACGAGATCATCGACCGTTCCGACCCCCGGCAGCGGGATGTGCACGCGCCCAAACTCAACAGTGCCGATGATCTCTATCTCATTCATCGATTGCCAGTCGGTTCCCACCGGCGACACGGCGAGCACTATCTGGGTGTCGATGGTCCCGGCGCTTGCCCGTCCCAAGATCTCCGCAGCCTCACCGGAGGTGTTGCCCGCTCCCGCGTAGACAAGATCGTGCGCTCGGTAGCCGGAAATGAAGGCCCGGACTGCACCGTCGGTAAGGAAGTTGCCTGTCTTTATCCGATCAAGAGCAATCGTCAGGTTCATCCGAACGTCGGTCTCCTGGATCCACAAGTCTCCCGCTCGAACCGGAGCGCTCACATCGACGTCCACGCGGCCAGGCGACTGAGAGCTGCGCAGCCGGACGTCGGCGCCATCGATTTGTTGGATATTCCACGATCGCTCCACGGGGCAACTGTGCCAAATGGACACTGATGTCCCCGTAACCCCTTATGACCGGCGGTTTAATGCCCTGATGAGCAAACAGCGCACCTTCTACAGATCCGAGCGCCTTGGCGCTCTGACCGATGGTCTTTTCGCCATTGTGCTCGCGTTGCTCGTACTAGAGCTCAAGATCCCCGAGGACCCGGCCCCCGGCACAGAAGTCGTCCAGGTCCTGCTTAGCGATTGGGAGGCGTTCGCCGGGTGGCTGATCAGCTTCGTCATCCTCGCTCGGCTGTGGATGTTCCAGCATCACGCCGCAGCGTCGGCTCGATTCGTCAGTTCGCGTTCCATCGCCATCAACTTCGCTTTTCTCGCGACGGTGTCTCTCATCCCTTTCAGCGCCCACTTGGTGAGTACCTTCGAACTGTCGCGGCCGATGGTGCTGCAGATCTTCTCGTTGCTCATCGGGCTAGTGTCGATTTTCCTCGGTTGGTTCATGCGCAGTGTCCAAAACGATCAGCAAGCACTAGGGCGAAGCGAGCCAGGTGGTCAGGAATGGACCAAAGACACGATTCATCATCTGGTGTTGGTGCCGATTGTTGCCGCCGTTGCCATCATCGCCGCCCAACTCGATCCTCGTCTGGCTCTCGCCGTGTGGACAATCGAAACCATCATCGTTCTGGTCATCTTTTTGACAGCTCGATCAGATGGTGACTTGCATATCTACGCTCCGGACGACAACTGAAAAAGTACTGGGGGCAGCTCCCGAAGGAACCGCCCCCAGCGAGGTGTTCGTGAGGCGAACTGAGGGAAATCGGACCGCTAGAAGTCCATACCCCCCATGTCGCCGCCGCCTGCCGGCATCGCCGGTGCAGGCTCGGGCTTGTCCGCAACTACGGCTTCGGTGGTGAGGAACAGGCC
>RGQW01000278.1 GCA_010029945.1 Actinomycetota bacterium
GCCCCCGACGCTCGTCCCGCAGCCGGAAGTCCCGCAGCCCGCGCCTGATCCGGCTGCACCTCCGGTGGAGGATCCTGCAGCGCCAGTGCCGTAACGACACCGCGCCCGCACTTCTACATTCCCAGTGCCGCCTTGACGCGCGCCGCGACCACGCTTCCGTCAGCGCGACCTTTGACCTGGGGCTGGACGATCTTCATGACCGCGCCCATCGCTTTCCCGCCCTCGGCACCGCTGCCGGCGACTTCCGCAACGGCGGCCTCGATGATCGCGTTCAGTTCGTCATCAGACATCTGCTCGGGGAGGTACTCCTCGATAACCGCCAGTTCCGCGCGTTCGGTATCTGCCAGCTCACTACGTCCGGCGTCGTCATAGGCCTCGGCCGCTTCCCGTCGCTTCTTGGCTTCGCGACCGAGAACCGTCATCACATCATCATCGGATAGTTCGCGGGCCTGCTTGCCCGAGACTTCCTCGTTCGTGATCGCCGCGAGAACCATCCGGATCGTTCCCGAGCGCAGGTCGTCACGCGCCTTCATCGCTGTGGACAAGTCCGACTGAAGTTGGTCTTTGATGGTGGCCATGGAGGCATCTTGCCACCGCCGGCGCGAACCGCCCGTGTCATCATGGTCGCGTGACGACCAGCACCCGCCTACTCACCTCCGCCCTCGTTGCCGGGCTCGGAGCCGTGGCGTACGCACGCTGGGAGTCCGAGCGCTTCACCCTGCGCCGCGCCACCGTTCGTGCCCTCACCACACCGCAGCCGGATTTGCGCGTACTGCATCTGTCGGATCTGCACCTGGTCCCGGGACAAACGAAGAAGAAGGCGTGGGTGTCCAGCCTGGTGGAACTTCGCCCCGACGCGGTGATCGCCACCGGCGACTTTCTCTCGCATCGGGATGCGATCAGTGAGGTCGTCGAGACACTCGAGCCATTGTTCGACATTCCGGGTGCTTTCGTTCTGGGCAGCAACGACTACTACGCCCCGAAGCCGATCAACCCCGCGCGCTACCTGACCGGTCCCTCGGGTTTGCAGCCCAATCGCCCGATGCTGCCGTGGCAGGACCTCGTGGCCGGGCTTACGGCCGGTGGCTGGTTGAACCTGTCCAACACAGCATCGCGACTCAAGGCCGATGGCCGAGAGATCGACATCCGGGGCGTCGACGATCCGCATATTGGACGGGACGACTACGGCATGGTTGCCGGCCCCTTCGACCCCGGAGCCGACCTGGCGCTCGCTGTCGCCCACGCCCCCTACCGTCGGGTGCTCGACCCGATGGCGGCGGTCACGGGAATTGGTTTCGTTGATCAGGCGCTCGTAGTTGTCCAGCACCTTCATGTTGGCGTCATCACCGATGGCGTGGGTGTTGACCTGGAAACCAGAGTTCATGGCTGCTCGCATCAGGAACTCCAGGCGCTCATCGTTGTAACGCAGGAGGCCGCGGTTGCCGGGGTCATCGCTGTAGTCTTCGATCAGTGCTGCGCCGCGGCTTCCGAGTGCGCCATCGGCAACCACTTTCACACTCTCGATGGCGA
>RGQW01000279.1 GCA_010029945.1 Actinomycetota bacterium
GAAGCGTCCCGCGATACGCCGAGCATCGCGTAATAGTCCGTTGCCACAGCCACCTACTGTCCCTTCAGAATCTTGCTGACGTACTGCGCGACGGCGTGCACCGCACTCATCGTCCCGGCGTAGTCCATATGCGTCGGTCCGACAACACCCAGTGACGCCACCGGCTCGTCGGTCCGGCCGTACCCGGCGGTCACGACCGACGTTGATTCGAGCCCGTGGACATCGTTTTCTTGACCTATGCGGACCGTCACCGGTGACTCGATGGACAGTTCTCCCAAAAGGCGCAGCAGAACAACCTGCTCCTCAAGGGCTTCGAGAACGGGCTGTATCGCCATCGGGAACGACTGTTGGTACCGAGCGAGGTGCGCGGTGCCGCCCAGCACCACTCGCTCCTCGAGACGTTCGGTGACAGCCTCAAGAACCGCAGCGATCACCGCATGCACGAGTCGCTGATCGCTCGCGTCGAACCCTTTGTCGAGGTCCTTGAGTGCATCGGAGACGAACGCGAACGGCTTATCGGCGACCGCGGCGTTCAGGCGCGCCCGGAGATCCCCCAGAACCTGCTCCGACAGCGGCGCGGCGCATTCGATGACTCGCTGCTCGACGCGACCGGTGTCCATGATGACCACCAGCATCAAGCGGGTGTCGCTGACCGCAATCAGTTCGACGTGGCGGACGCTGCTTCGTTCCAGTGACGGGTACTGCACGAGCGCGACCTGCTGAGTGATCTGCGCGAGCAAGCGGACCGTCCGGCCCATCACATCGTCGAGATCGACGGCATCACCGAGGAATCTCTCGATGGCTTTGCGCTCGGGCGCACTCATCGGCTTGACGTTGGAGATCTGGTCGACGAACAGCCGATACCCGCGATCGGTGGGGATCCGGCCCGCCGACGTGTGCGGGTGGGTGATGTAGCCCTCTTCTTCCAGGGCCGCCATGTCGTTGCGGATCGTGGCGGGGGAAACACCCAGGTGGTGCCGTTCCACCAGCGCCTTCGACCCTACGGGCTCGTGCGTGGCGACGTAGTCCTCGACGATGGCGCGCAGCACGGCCAGTCGGCGGTCTTCGAGCACGGCACCTCCCGTCGGTATCTCTAGCACTCGCATGTCCAGAGTGCCAAGTCTACGTCGGATCGGCCTGTTTCGCCGTGGGCGCGTCCGGCCCTGCGTCCGGCCCTGCGTCCGGCTCTGCGTCTAGCACTGAGGGTGCCTCGCTGATGACGGCCAGTTCTCGTGCGACGGCGTCCGCGAGGAGGCGTCCCCGCCGAGTGAGCACGATCCGGGCCGCCGGCTCGTGTGCCGGTTCGTCCTCCACTAGTCCCCGGTCCACGAGATCGAGCACGGCGCTCTGCGGGCACTCGACCTCGCCAGCGATCACGCCCTCGCGAACCCGAAGCCCCATCATGAGCCGTTCAAGCCGCTGCTGCTCGGGCGTTGTCTCCTCATGACCTTCGGCCGGTGACATTCCCGCACTCACCCGCGCGGCGTAGGTGCGTGGATGCTTGACGTTCCACCATCGGTGTCCCGCCT
>RGQW01000280.1 GCA_010029945.1 Actinomycetota bacterium
CCTTGAAAGAGTGCGTAATAGCTCACTGGTCGAGTGATCCTGCGCGGATAATGTAACGGGGCTCAAGTACAGAGCCGAAGCTGTGAATTCCTATGTATGTAGGAGTGGTAGCGGAGCGTCGATCTTGCAGCGAAGCGGCGGTGGAAACCGTCGTGGAGCGAGGTCGAGTGCGAATGCAGGCATGAGTAGCGAAAGAGGGGTGAGAAACCCCTCCGCCGAATATCCAAGGGTTCCTGGGGAAGGCTAATCCTCCCAGGGTGAGTCGGGAGCTAAGACGAGGCCGACAGGCGTAGTCGATGCACAACTGGTTGATATTCCAGTACCACCACATTATGCGCCCACGCTAAAGCAACTTTGCTAAGGGGATGCTGCTAGCCCGTAAAACGGCCGGCAGAGAAACCGACCCAGGTTGTGGCGGCGAGCAATGCGGGGACGCAGGAAGGTAGATGATCCCAGGCGATGGTTGTCCTGGGGTAAGCGAGTAGGGAGAGGCCCAGGTAAGTCCGGTCCTCACGATCCTGAGACGCGACGCCGAGCCGAATCAGGCGAAGTCATTGATCCTATGCTGCCAAGAAAAGCCGCTAGCTAGTACGTGTGGTGCCCGTACCCCAAACCAACACAGGTGGATAGGTAGAGAATACCAAGGCGATTGAGATAACTCTGGTTAAGGAACTCGGCAAAATACATCCGTAACTTCGGGAGAAGGATGACCCCATTAGGGTGACGGGACTTGCTCCCTGAGCTCGAAGGGGTGGCACAAACCAGTGGGAAGCGACTGTTTACTAAAAACACAGCAGCGTGCGAAGCCGTAAGGCGCTGTATACGCTGTGACTCCTGCCCGGTGCTGGAAGGTTACGGGGAAGGGTTAGCCCTTGAGGCGAAGCTCTGAACCTAAGCCCCAGTAAACGGCGGCCGTAACTATAACGGTCCTAAGGTAGCGAAATTCCTTGTCGGGTAAGTTCCGACCTGCACGAATGGAGTAACGACTCCCCAACTGTCTCAACCAGAGACTCAGCGAAATTGAAGTACGAGTAAAGATGCTCGTTAGCTGCAGAAGGACGGAAAGACCCCGTGGACCTTTACTATAGTTTGGTATTGGTTCTTGGTCTGAGTTGTGTAGGATAGGTGGGAGACTAGGAAGCATTGGCGCCAGCTAGTGTGGAGTCGTCCTTGAAATACCACCCTTCTCATGCTGGGAATCTAACTTCGGCCCGTTATCCGGGTCAGGGACAGTGCCAGATGGGTAGTTTGACTGGGGCGGTCGCCTCCTAAATGGTAACGGAGGCGCTCAAAGGTTCCCTCAGACTGGTCGGCCATCAGTCGTTGAGTGCAATCGCACAAGGGAGCTTGACTGCGAGACCGACAAGTCGAGCAGGTACGAAAGTAGGAGATAGTGATCCGGCGGTAGCGTGTGGAAGCAAGGTTTGGCACCTCGATGTCGGCTCATCGCATCCTGGGGCTGAAGCAGGTCCCAAGGGTTGGGCTGTTCGCCCATTAAAGCGG
>RGQW01000029.1 GCA_010029945.1 Actinomycetota bacterium
AGCACTGCGCCTGAAGACGATGTCTCGATCGGGCGAACCAGAGACAAACCGAGACCTCGATGATCCGGCGGCCTACCCGCCAGCGAGTGCAGATGATCTTCTGCCGGCGCCGCCACTGCCCGTCGCCTCAAGCGGAGAACCGGCACCCGCCCTTGCGGTGATGTCCGCGCCCGCACCAGCACCGGGTCAGCCAGCCACCCCCGAACGCCCCCGACGGTCGTCACGCACCGAGAAGCCCTCGAGTGGATCACTGACCGGTCTTGGGGTTTACGCGGTCACCATCGGCGTCACGGTGATTCTCGCCTTCGGCGAGACGATGTTCTTCGGTGGCGAGTTGGGGCTCATCACCGGCATCGGCCTCGTCGTGGTCTCGATCGTCGCCGCGTTCGTCGTTCGCACACGCGACGGCCTCCACGCGATCTTCGCTCCGCCCATCGCCTTCCTCGTTGCGGCGCTCACCGCGGGCCAAATGGGGGTAACGGCGACCGACACGTCCAGTCGCGCGGTTGTGGTGTTCTTCTTGCTGGGAAACAACTGGCCGTGGATTATCGGAGCGACCGCGGCTTCGCTCGTGATCGTCGCCCTACGACGACGCGTTGGCTGAAGCCTCCGCTGACGCGGCCTTCAGGTCACGGCGCAGTTCGGGGGGAAGAGCGAAGACCAGCGTCTCCTCCGCGGTCGTGACTTCTTCGACCGTTCCGAAGCCGAGGTCCTTCAGCGAATCGAGCACGTCATTGACAAGAACGTCTGGTACGGACGCACCGCTGGTCACCCCGACGGTCGTCGCACCGTCGAACCACGTCGGGTCGATCTCGTGGGCGGAGTCCACACGGTAGGAACTGCCCGCCCCGGCTTCGAGAGCTACCTCAACGAGCCGAACGGAGTTGGACGAGTTTCCTGAGCCCACGACGATCACTACATCGCTGTCTCGAGCGATCTCTTTCACCGCCACCTGACGGTTCTGTGTGGCGTAGCAGATGTCGTCGCTGGGAGGGCTCATCAGATTCGGGAACCGCCCCTGCAGGGTGTTCACCGTCTGCATGGTCTCGTCGACCGACAACGTGGTCTGCGACAGCCAGACAAGTTTGTCGGGGTTCTCCACTTCCAGATTCGCTGCCGACGCGGGGTCTTCCACAAGGGTGATCGCCTCCGGCGCCTCGCCCATGGTGCCGACTACTTCTTCGTGTCCGTCGTGACCAATCAGGATGATGTCGTAGCCCTCAGCGGCGAAACGTTTGGCCTCGGAGTGCACCTTGGTCACCAGTGGACATGTCGCGTCGATGGTCTTCAGTTGTCGATCGGCTGCCTGCGTGTGCACCTCGGGTGCAACACCGTGGGCCGAGAAAACCACCGTGGACCCCTCGGGAACCTCCTCGACTTCGTCGACAAAGATCGCGCCCCGCTTCTCCAGGGTCTCCACGACGTGCTTGTTGTGCACGATCTGCTTGCGGACGTAGACGGGAGCACCGTAAAGATCCAGGGCCTTTTCCACGGTGACGACGGCACGATCGACTCCCGCGCAGTAGCCCCGGGGCGCAGCCAGCAGGATTTTGCGCTGTCCGTCGGTCGTCGTCATGTCTCCATCGTAGGTCCCCGCGGTGATGACCGCCCGATCGCACGACAGGCGGCGTTCGCGCACTCCACGACGTCCACCTCCTACCCTCATGCCATGGCGTTGGAGACGGGCCCAGACTCCCCTGTTCCCGTTCGCACGGTGTCACAGATGCTCAGCGACTGGATAGGAAAGCTGGGCGCCATCTGGGTCGAAGGCGAGGTGGCCGACTTCCGTCCCCGCGCGCAGGCGCGGATGCAGTTCTTGACCCTGCGAGACATCGAAGCCAACGCCTCGCTCACGGTCGTCGCCGATTCCGAGCTCGTCGGCCGACTCGACCCACCACTGGAGCCCGGAGCGCGCATCGTGGTCTGGGCTCGGCCGGAATTCTGGGCTGGTCGCGGCAGTCTGCAGTTGCGTGCCCGATCCATCCGCTCCGTCGGTATCGGAGAACTCCTCGCCCGCCTCGCCCAACTCCAAGCAACCCTGGCCGCCGAGGGGCTGTTCGCCCCCGAACGCAAGAAGCCACTTCCGTTCCTCCCGGGTCGTGTCGGTCTGATCTGCGGCCGCAACAGCGACGCCGAGCACGATGTCGTGGTCAACGCGCGGGATCGCTGGCCCGCCACAGACTTCGAGATTCGCGAGGTCGCCGTGCAAGGGGTAAACGCGGTGCGGGAGGTGACTCAGGCTCTTCAGGAACTCGATTCGCGCGCAGACATCGACGTCATCGTGATCACCCGCGGTGGCGGGAGCGTCGAGGATCTTCTGCCCTTCAGTAACGAAGCTCTCGTTCGGGCGGTAGCCGAAGCAACAACACCGATCGTCAGCGCCATCGGCCACGAACAGGACTCACCGATCCTCGATCACGTTGCCGACTACCGAGCATCGACCCCGACCGATGCGGGCAAGAGGATCGTTCCTTCCCTCGCTGAACAGCGCGCCATCGTGGACAAGCTCCACCAGCAGGGCCGAATGATCATTCGCCGCCGGCTCGAGCAGGAATCCCACGTCATCGTCGACGCTCGCACTCGAACACGACGCACTCTCCTCCATCGCATCGAATCGTGGACGAGCGACATTTCACACTTGCGCGCACGCGCTCGCAGCCTGTCTCCCGCAGCAACGCTCGATCGCGGCTACGCCGTCGTTCAAGGCACGGACGGATCCGTCGTGCGTGATGCGAGCGAAACGACCGCGGGCGATCTCGTCACCATCACCGTTCAACATGGCGCATTTCACGCCAGCGTTACCGAGGAGGCCGCACCGTGAGCGAACCAACATTCGAAGAAGCCCGCGAAGAACTGGCGGAGATCGTTGCGAAACTCGAGGCCGGGGGGCTCACTTTGGAAGAGTCGCTGGCTTTGTGGAATCGCGGTGAAGAAGTGGCTCGGGTGTGCACGGAATGGCTCGACAAGGCGCAAGCGGTGCTCGATGCCGCCGCCGAGGACGGCGACGATGCAGATGCCGATGCCGACGCCGCACCCGGGGCCGACGATTCGATGCAGGATTAAACGCGCGCGCTACGGGAGCACCAGGTTGCGGGCGGCGTCCCCCACCTGACCCCAACTGCCGGTTCCGCTGATCACCGTCGTCGATCCGTCGTTGGTGCGCACCAGTGAGCGACGGCCGTCGTCGCCTGGACCTTCGAGTGGCACCCAGCCCTCCGCGGTGAGCGACTGCACCAGCGCGGGCAGGTCGGAGAAGTCCTCCAGCGCCACACCCTCGGACGTCTGCTCCTCGAGGTACAGATCACCCTCAGCGGACGATTGCGACAACTGCAGGTACTCGCCCTCGTCAGTCACGTACCCGACATGCCAGACGATCTCACCGTCTGAGGCAGGAGTCGACTCCCACCGAACGCTCGTGGGTTGCGCATCGACGTCCACAACGAGCACCGGGAAGGACGCCTGACCACTAGCGAGCGTCACGAGCGGCTCAAGCGTGACCGCTTTGACCGCGGCTGGCTGTGGGCGCCAGGTCACGAGCAGGATGGCTCCGACCACGGCGAGCACCACCACCATGGAGCGGAGCATGTCGCCGACGCTTTCCTTCAAGCCGCGATTGCGGCGCCCGGTCGGCTCGGGAATGCTCATTTAGTCATCATGCGGCATTTCGGCGCTTCCCGCGACAGAGGCGCCGGTGGGCAGCAGGGGTGGCTGGCCCGGATGACTAGCACCCGCCCAACGCGGCTCACTACGCTGAACGAATGAACGAGCGAGCCCCTGAGGCGCCAGATCGCAACCTGGCCCTCGAGCTCGTCCGGGTCACCGAAGCCGCCGCCATGACCGCGGCCCGTTGGGTTGGCCGTGGAGACAAGAACGGCGCCGATGGTGCCGCAGTGAACGCGATGCGAACACTGGTCAGCAGTGTGTCGATGGACGGGGTCGTGGTCATCGGTGAGGGCGAAAAGGACGCTGCTCCGATGTTGTTCAACGGAGAGCGCGTCGGAGATGGCAGCGGTGCAGAAGTCGATGTCGCAGTCGACCCCATCGACGGCACCACTCTCGCGGCAAAAGGGATGCCCAACGCTATCTCCGTCATCGCGGTCGCCGAGCGCGGTGCGATGTTCGATCCCAGCGCGGTCTTCTATATGCAAAAGCTTGTCGTCGGGCCCGACTGTGTTGACGCGATCGACATCACTGCTCCGATTGAGTGGAACCTGCAACAGATCGCCCGAGCGAAAGGTGAGCGGGTTGCCGATCTGACCGTGTGCATTCTCGACCGACCTCGCCACGACTCGCTCGTCAACGATGTTCGAGCGTCCGGCGCGCGCATCAAGTTCATCGTGGACGGAGACGTTGCCGGCGCCGTCATGGCGGCTCGGGAGGGAACGGGTGTCGACGTGCTCGCTGGCATCGGGGGAACTCCCGAGGGGATCATCGCGGCCTGCGCGATGAGTTGTCTCGGAGGAAGCATTCAGGGTCGCCTGTGGCCCCGCGACGAGGCTGAGCGACGCGCAGCCCTCGAGGCCGGCCATGATCTGGATCGGGTGCTCACGACGGCCGATCTGGTCTCTGGAGAGAACATCTTCTTCTGCGCAACCGGCATCACGGACGGGGAGATCATGGAGGGGGTTCGGTATACGCGCGATGGACCCACGACGCATTCGATCGTCATGCGCAGCAAGAGCGGCACCATTCGTGACGTCCGAAGTGAGCACCGCCTTGCGAAGTTGTCGACGTACGCCGCCGTGGATTTCGGCGGTCGTGGTGACTGACGCCACCCGATCGGCTCACTGATGGGCCTCCACCCACGCGTCCACGGGCTTACGCTGGCGTCGTGACGGATTTCTCCTACACCGATCTGCTGCCCCGGGAGTCCGGCGGCAGCGAAACCCCTTATCGGCTTGTCACCACCGAGGGAATCAATGTCGTTGACGCCGGCGGGCGCTCATTTCTCTCCATCGAACCCGAAGTCCTTCGACTGCTGACCTACGAGGCGTTCCACGACATCTCGCACCTGCTTCGCCCCGATCACCTGGCACAGCTGGCCTCCATCCTTGATGACCCCGAAGCCAGCCCCAACGATCGCTTCGTCGCTCTCGATTTGCTGAAGAACGCCAACATCTCCGCCGGCGGGGTTTTGCCGATGTGCCAAGACACCGGCACCGCGATCGTCATGGGTAAGCGCGGTCAGAACGTCTGGACCACCGGTCAAGACGAGGAGCACATCAGTCGTGGCGTCTTCGACGCGTACCGAAATCTCAACCTGAGGTACTCACAACTCTCACCGCTGAGCATGTGGAAGGAGCACAACACCGGTAGCAACCTTCCCGCGCAGATCGAGATTTATGCGGACACGCACGCCGGGCACGAGAACACGTACGAGTTTCTGTTCATCGCCAAGGGCGGTGGCAGCGCCAACAAGAGCTTCCTGTTCCAGGAAACGACCGCGCTCTTGAAACCGGAGACCTTCGCGGCCTTTCTCGACGAAAAACTCCGCCTGATCGGTACCGCAGCCTGCCCGCCGTACCACCTGGCGATCGTGGTCGGCGGCACCAGTGCCGAGCACACGCTCAAAACAGCCAAGTTGGCCAGTGCGCACTACCTCGACGATTTGCCCATCCACGGAACCGACGCCGGACACGGCTACCGCGACCTCGCCATGGAAGCCGACGTCCTGCACATGACGCAGCAGTTCGGCATCGGGGCTCAATTCGGGGGAAAGTACTTCTGCCACGACGTTCGAGTCATCCGACTGCCGCGGCACGGAGCGTCATGTCCTGTCGGTATTGCGGTGTCCTGCTCGGCGGATCGTCAAGCACTCGCAAAGATCACACCGGAAGGCGTGTTTCTGGAGCAACTCGAACCGGACCCCGCGAGATTCCTCCCCGAAATCACCGACGATCACTTGGAGGACGACGACGTCGTCCGTTTGGATCTCACCGAACCGATGGATCGCATTCGCGCGACCTTGTCGACACTGCCGGTGAAGACACGGGTGTCACTCACCGGTCCCCTCGTCGTCGCCCGCGATCTCGCGCACGCTCGAATCAAGGAGATGTTGGATCGCGGGGAGCCGCTACCTGACTACCTCAAGGACCACGCGGTGTATTACGCCGGCCCGGCGAAGACGCCCGAGGGGTATGCGTCGGGCTCTTTCGGCCCGACAACGGCCGGCCGGATGGATTCATACGTCGATCAATTCCAGAAAGCTGGCGGTTCCTTCGTCATGCTGGCGAAAGGAAACCGTAGCCCTGCGGTGACCACCGCGTGCAACGAGAACGGGGGCTTCTACCTCGGTTCTATCGGCGGCCCCGCGGCCCGTCTCGCCCAGGACAACATCACCAAGGTCGAGGTGCTCGATTTTCCCGAGTTGGGCATGGAGGCCGTGTGGCGCATCGAGGTTGTCGACTTTCCCGCGTTCGTCGTGGTGGACGACAAAGGGAACGACTTCTTCGCCGAGACACTTCGGCCGATAGCCACATCTATCCCAGTGGGGCCGCCGGGTAGCCGCTAGTTCGATGTGTCGACAGAGCGCAGTCAGGTCGGGCGCGGTCAGCGCAACAAAACCGCGTCAGCAACCCCAGGCACCACCGCGCCAGTGGAAGGCGCCTTTGCCTTTACGCCAAATGGTCCAAAAGGCTCGGTCCTGCCAATAGCGGTTCCATTGCTGCGTTGGAATCTTGCGCAATCGCTTGAGAGCCTGGACGCCCGGCTTGCCCATCTCCTTGCGAACTTCCTTCATCATCATGTGCGTCGCACCGATGGCTAGCCCGCGGTTCATCTGGTACGCGCCCCGGTACACCCCGCCCGCGCTCACTGCGCGATAGGAGTTGTTGGACTCTCGGTCCATGATGCAGCGACGTCGCTCTTCCTTCTTGGGCATGAACCACTTGCCCCGGTACAGCGACGGTTCGTATCCCTTCATGTCCTGAGACTGTTTCGATCCCAGCGCGTGCCTCAAATCACCTGAGGCGTCGGCACCAACCTCGGCTTCGCCGGCCGGGGCCTGGGCGTCGGCAGCGTTCTGACCGTCGCCAGCGGGCGCACCAGGATCCTCGGACACCGGGATCGGGTTTCCATCCATGTCCACCACTGTTGCGGCCTCGACGTTCAGCGATGGATTGATCTCCTCGTCGGCGTGCACAGTCGTCGTAACCACTGCGGGCAGGAACGCCGCGACAAGGATCGTCGGGGCGGCGATCCGCATCGCACGCGCGACCGGGCGAGCAGCAAAAACTCGAGTGGCGTGAGGCGATCTGTGGCGCAATGAGAGACGCGAAGAGTGGCTGGTCATTGGTTCTACCGTGCCTCGCGATGTCGAAATTGTCACGCGGGAACGCGCCGTCAATGTCCGACAAATAGGGCATTTCAGACGCTGCGCGGTCAATGGGAGTTCCGATGTGAAGAAAGTCACTCACCCTCGTAGTGACGCCTAGAGGGTTCCGTCCTCCAACAGCTCCGTCACCAGAGCGGCGATCGGCGAGCGCTCGGAGCGAGTCAAGGTGACGTGCGCGAACAACGGATGACCCTTGAGCTTCTCGACGACGGCAACCACGCCGTCGTAGCGCCCGACGCGCAGGTTGTCGCGTTGACCGACATCGTGCGTCAGGACCACACGGCTGTCTGCGCCAACGCGAGAGAGAACGGTCAACAAGACGTTTCTCTCCAAGGATTGGGCTTCGTCGACGATGACGAAAGCGTCGTGCAGTGACCGACCCCGAATGTGTGTCAGGGGGAGCACTTCGAGCATCCCTCGGTCCGTGATCTCATCGACTACCTCGGACGTTGTCACCGCATTCAGCGTGTCGAAAACGGCCTGTCCCCACGGCGACATCTTCTCGTTCTCGGTACCCGGCAGGTAGCCCAAGTCCTGACCACCGACGGCATAGAGCGGGCGAAAAACGATGACCTTGCGGTGTTGCCGCCGCTCCAGGACAGACTCCAATCCAGCGCACAGGGCCAACGCGCTCTTGCCCGTTCCCGCTCGGCCACCCAAAGACACGATGCCCACCTCGGGGTCCATGAGCAGGTCCAACGCGATCCGCTGTTCCGCGCTTCGACCTTTGATGCCGAAAGCCTCCCGATCGCCGCGCACAAGCCGGACCCGCTTGTCCGCGGTCACGCGAGCCAACCCGCTGCCCCGGTCCGACAACAAGACCAGGCCGCAATGGCAGGGAAGGTCGCGGGCTTCGTCCAGGTCGATTACGCCGTCTTCGAACAGCCGATCGAGGTCTGTTCCGGCAACCTCCATCTCGTGCGTTCCGGTGTATCCGGACTCGATAGCCAACTCGGCGCGGTACTCCTCGGCCGCAAGTCCGACCGATGATGCTTTGACGCGCATCGGCAAGTCCTTGCTGACGAGCACCACTTCCGCGCCGTCATTGGCTAAATTCCGCGCAACCGCCAAAATCCGCGTGTCGTTATCGCCGAGTCGAAGACCGGAGGGAAGAGATTCGACATCAGTGTGGTTCAACTCCACCCGCACCGTCCCCCCGGACTCGCCAACGGGCAACGGTTCGTCGAGCCGACCGTGCTTCATCCGCAGTTCGTCCATCAGCCGCAACGCTTGTCGGGCGAAATAGCCGAGTTCGGGGTGGCTGCGCTTGGCTTCCAACTCGGTGACGACAACAACAGGGACCACTACATCGTGTTCGTCGAACCTCACCAGCGCTCGTGGGTCGGACAGAAGTACGGACGTGTCGAGGACGAAGGTCCTCCGGGAGTTCGACTGCACACACTCTCCTCGCCGGACGGGAACGGTGCTCACCGGACACTGTCCGGCCTGCAATCAAAACGCTAGGGGGACGGCGTGGAGTTGTCGGAGTCGACACGCCGCGCCAGAAGCCCCGTCAACGCGATGATCACGACCGCGATCAACGTGATCACCGGTCGGTCGAGCGACGTCAGTCCCACGACCATCGCACCCAGGCTCCAGGCAACGGGAAAGGCGATCAGCGCCCGCCATTTGAATCGATACTCCGGCAACCTGTAGATCGCGCTTGCGGTCGCGTACCGAGCCGCGTCAAGAAACGGACCCGTCGCCGCGATCACCGCGGTCTTGTGCTGACCGGCCCAGACGAAGATCGTGGCGAGTAGGCCCAACGAGAACGCGGACAAAGAAATGGACAGGATGGCACCCCACCAGTCCGCTACCCACAGCTCCAACTCGTGAGCGGTCAGTTCGGCTCTCGGATCAAACACGCGTCCGCCGATAACCGAGGTCACCGTGAGGACGATCGCCGCGGTAAACAGCAAGAGACGTGATCCACGGTCCCCAATCGGCCACCACGATCGGCTTCTGATGAACACGACGGTGGCGATACCGAGAGCACACCCCACCATCGAACTCAAGGACAGCAGCGCGACGCCGGGCTCTTCGAGAATGTTGAGCCACAGCAACACCATGTTGCCCGCCTGGTTTGCCGTGAAGACTCCATAAGTCAGGTAGTCGTCAGCGTCCAGCATGCCGCCGACACCCGCGAGAACAAGAACTACCAGAAGCGGACGCTTGAAGAGCGGCTTCGCGTTGGGGTCCACCCGCCGAGCCACATCGGCATTCGGCCCCTCAGGTCCGGGCACACCTCGATTACTCATACGCCGAAACGTCGCTGCCGTTCTGCGAAAGCGCGCAGAGCACGCAGGAAGTCAACTCGACGAAAATCTGGCCAGAACGCCTCGCAAAAATAGAACTCTGAGTGAGCGCTCTGCCACATCAGGAATCCAGAAAGACGCTGCTCTCCCGATGTTCGAATAACGAGATCCGGATCGGGTTGTCCTTTGGTGTACAGGTGATCGGCGATGTGCTCTACGTCCAATAGTTGGGCGAGCTCGTCGAGGGACGTTCCTTGATCCGCGTGCTCGTTCAACAGCGATCGAACAGCGTCTACTACTTCACGACGGCCGCCGTACCCCACCGCAACGTTGACAAGCGATCCATCGATACCTGCCGTGGCTTCCTGTGCTTCCTTCAACACGCGCGCAGTGTGATCCGGGAGCAGGTCCAAAGCACCCACGGGATGCAATCGCCATCGGCCTTGGCCCACGAGGCCGGCGACCGTTTCCTCGATAATCGCGAGCAGCGCCTCCAACTCTGGTTCTGGCCGGGCCAGGTTGTCCGTGGACAGCAGCCACAGAGTGACCACCTCAACATCCGCGTCATCGCACCAGCCGAGGAAGTCGACGATCTTGGCAGCTCCGGCAGCATGACCGACAGAGGAGGACGAGCCCTGCGCTGTTGCCCACCGTCTATTTCCATCGAGGATGACACCGACGTGCTTGGGGGTCCGACCCGCCGCAAAGGCGTCCTTCAGTTGCGCGTTCAGGCGTCGCTCGTACGCGCCATAGACGAGATCGGACACGCCCACCGTGGATCCTTCCCGCGCCACCCGGAGCGGCGCCCGCCCAGGCTACCCCCCTGAGGTCACGACGCGGGGGGAATCTCGGCTCGGACGGCGAGGGCCAAGTCCGTTACATCGGTCACAGGCGCGTCACATACAAATTCTCGGCACACGTACGCCGCTGGAGCACCGTCGACCATCGACCGATCGTGCAGCAGCGGCTGCTCATCATCGCCCGCTCCCCACACCACAACGGTGCCCGGCAGGACGGATCTCCACGCCATATCAACCAGGGCCTTGCCCTCGCCGTCTCCGGCGTCGACGACCGCTATCTGGAGCGGACCGGCGATGAGTGCCGCTGCAGCGGCCAAACCCCACCCGAAGGCACGCGGGGCACGATCAGAAAGGTGGGAGAGGATTCCGAGTGAGCGTTCGGCGACCTCCCGGTGTTCGCCCGATCCGGTCAGGGCTGCGTACCCGATCAACGCGTGGGCCGCAGCGAGCCACCCCGACGGCTCGGCACCGTCCGCTGGATCCTTCGGTCGACGGACCAGCGCGGGGGCGTCATCCGCCGTGTCGAAGAAGCCTCCCTGTGCGTCGCCGAAGCGCCGCACCGCCACATCGAGCAACGTTCCGGCCAGGTCCAGCCACGCTGCCTCCCCGGTCACCTGGTGCAGAACAACAAGCCCCTCCGCCACACCGGCGTAGTCGCTCAGGACACCGAGGTTGCTTCCGGGTTTTCCCGCTCGTGACGTCCTGCAGAGGCGATCGTTGCCGGCGGCTCCAAGGTGGACCGCGATGAGCAGGTCGGCGGCCGCGGTGGCGGCCTCGACCCACGACGGCTCGTCGAACAATTGGCCGGCCTCGGCAAGTGCGGCGATCGCCATGCCGTTCCACGCAGCCACGATCTTGTCGTCGCGGCCTGGATGAACGCGCTTTTCCCGCTCACGCCAAAGCCGTTCGCGAACAGATTCCCACCGAGCCAGATCGTCCGGATCGTTGAGCAATTGGAGTGTGGAAGTGCCGTGTTCGAAGGTGCCCGCCTCGGTCACCGACAACACCCCAGCGGCCCACACCCCATCCGTTTCGCCCAGACAATCGACTAATTGCTGCGGTGTCCACGCATAGAACTTGCCCTCCACGCCCTCGCTATCCGCATCCAAGGCGGAGGCGAAGCCTCCCTCAGGCGTTCGCAAGTCGCGCAGAAGAAACTCGGCAGTCTCGCGCACTACCCGTTCGGCCAAAGACGATCCAGCCAAGCGCCACCAATGCAGATATACGCGAAGAAGAAGCGCGTTGTCATACAGCATTTTCTCGAAATGGGGCACGGTCCACTGCTCGTCGACGCTGTACCGGGCGAAGCCACCACCGAGCTGGTCATACATGCCACCCCGTGCCATCGCCGTCAAGGTTCGATCCACCATGCGATAGGCGCTCTCACCGTGGGCTGCTCCCGGCAGAGCTTGGTACCCGATCAGAAATTCCAGCACCATGGATGGCGGAAATTTTGGCGCTCCACCGAATCCACCGTGAGCGTCATCGAAATCATTCAGTAAGGAAGCCGCCGCGGCATCCAGGTGCTTCAGGGTTGGCGCTGCTGCATCACCGACATCCCACTGTCGTTTCGACAGCGCTTCCACGATGCGCTGACTCGACTCTTCCACCTCTGTTCGGCGAGTCGTCCAGGTGTCGATGATCGCCTGCAACACCTGCGGGAACGACGGCATTTGGTGTCGGGGGGCCGGCGGGAAGTACGTGCCCGCGAAGAAGGGTCGGGCGTCGTGATCGAGGAAGACGGTCATCGGCCATCCACCGTGCCCGGTCATCGCCACCGTGGCATCCATGTAAACAGCGTCGATGTCCGGACGCTCTTCACGGTCGACCTTGATCGCGACGAAGTTCTCATTCACCTGCGCCGCAATTGTTTCGTCCTCGAAGGATTCGTGCGCCATGACGTGGCACCAATGACAGGCCGAATACCCGATGGATAAGAAAATCGGAACACCACGGCGTCGTGCCTCGTCGAAAGCATCCTCTCCCCACTCCCACCAGTCCACCGGGTTCTGTGCGTGCTGCAACAGGTACGGGGAGGTTGCATCAACTAGGCGATTGCTCACCCTTCGATCCTCTCGCAGCAAACGCACACTCGCCCTTCGCACCCCCAGCCACACCGGCATTTGCCACGCACCAAGACGTCGGTGCCCTTGGTGCACCTCCGCTCGTGTCCGGGGTCAGAGATACTGCTCGGGTGCTGCTTGCTGGCCTGTCACCCTCGGCTCCCTCCTGGCGTCGGGCCAGCTTCATCGCCGCACTGGGAATCGTCGGCGTCCTTTCGCTGCTGGCTTCGACCATCGTTCCGGCGGATGTTGCCGCCGAGGCAGGCATTCCGGAAACCACCCTGCGTCTGCTGCTGCTGATTCAGCCACTCGTGCTCGTCGTGGGGGCTTCGATTCTCGGCGATCGACTTACCGCAACCACGTGGCTGCAAGCTCCGTTCATTTCACGCTCGCGCAGCGTTTCCGTCACATCAGCATTCATCACCGCCGTCGTCGGAGCCCTGATCGTGGGTACCACCCTCGTTGGCTACAACTGGATTACCACTGAAGTTGCACCGTTGACCCTGGTCTCGGGAACGTCC
>RGQW01000281.1 GCA_010029945.1 Actinomycetota bacterium
TAGGGGGTGTGACGATCGCTGGTTGCTCGCGCGCACCGGAGCCGGTTCCTCTCCCGGCACCGACGGCGCCCGCACCGGTCCCGACCGAGGACGGCCTGGCTCCGTTCTACGAACAGGCCATCGAGTGGCGCGACTGCGGGGATGCGGAGTGCGCGCGCATCGACGTGCCGCTGGATTATTCGAATCCGGATGGTCGCACCACGGAGCTGTCCTTGACCCGGGTTCCCGCAGCGGATGAGCCCATCGGTGCGCTCTTCGTGAACCCGGGCGGACCAGGAGGAAGCGCCTTCGATTACGCCCGCGCAGCGGACTACATTGTCAGTCCGAGCATCCGCGACGCATTCGACATCATCGGCGTCGATCCGCGCGGGGTAGCCGGCAGCGACCCCATCCGGTGCTGGAGCGACGCGGAAATCGACTACTACTTCGCGAGCGATGGAACACCGGATACGCCCACGGAGGCGGAGGCAATCGCCGAAGACACGAACACCTTGCTCGAGGCATGCGATAGCAAAGCGGGGGATGTGTGGGAGCACATGGACACGATCTCGACGACACGAGACATGGACATCGTTCGCTCACTGCTCGATGAACCGGTTCTCAATTACCTGGGCAAGTCGTACGGAACAGCCATCGGCACTACGTATGCAGAACTGTTCCCGCAGCGGGTTGGACGCATGGTGCTCGACGGTGTTCTCCCTGTGACGGCCAGTCAGGAAGAAGTGACGTTCGGACAAGCGGTCAGCTTCGAAGCCTCGGTCAAGCACTTCGCTGCCGACTGCGTGGACTCCGGCGAGTGTCCTTTCGCCGGGAGTGCACGAGAAGTCGAGCAGGCATTGCGGAGTTTCCTTGCTGGACTCGACGATTCGCCGCTACCGACCTCCGGTGATCGTGAGTTGACGGAGTCGTTGGGCCAATATGCGGTCCTGTCGTTTCTTTACTTCCCGAGTAGTGACTACCCGCGTCTTCGGGCAGCGTTGACCGAAGCAGTGGAGGAGAACGACGGAACGGCCCTGCTCTCCCTGGTCGATGAGCGGGTGAACAGGTCCCCTGATGGTCGGTATCTGGACAACTCGACCGAGGCTTTCTACGCGGTGACCTGCGCGGACATGCCGTACGACGGAACGGTCGATGAAGTCGCGCGTCTGGCTGCCGAGTGGCAGGAGGTATCACCAACCTTCGGGGAGGCATTCGCGTGGGGAATGCTCACGTGCGTCGGCTGGCCGCGAGCCGCCGAGAATCTAGATTCCATCTCCGGTTCAGGAGCGGCTCCGATCCTGGTCGTCTCAACAAGACAGGATCCTGCGACCCCGTACGACTGGGGCGTGGATCTGGCGCGGTCGCTCGAGGACGCGCATCTGGTGACCTGGAACGCCACCAACCACACCGCGTACCGCGAGGGATCATCGTGCGTGGACGAAGTCGTGGACGAATACCTGCTGACGGGCACTACCCCCCCGCAGGACGTCACCTGCGATTAGATGTATACCCTAGGGGGGTA
>RGQW01000282.1 GCA_010029945.1 Actinomycetota bacterium
GCCGACAATGAGCTCAACTGGCGTTCCGACAAGATCCTCTTCGGCCCGTTCGACCTGCTCAAGTCGCAGCAGGACGGTGGCTGGTCGCCGATTCGCGTCAACTATGTCGTCTTGCGCGACCTCATCGCCGTCGGCATCTACGTCGTTGCGCTCGCTGGCAACATCTGGATGTGGGCTGCGTGGCAAAAGCGCGGCGAGAAGCAGAACGCCGAGAAGACTCCCGAACGCTCAACCTTCGGCCGTCCGCTCGTGAAGGAAGGTGCCTGACTTCATGGCGACCACCGACGCGAATCCGCCGCTTCCTGAGTTCCGCGACGACTACATCCTTCAGCAGGTCGACGCCGCCTGGCTTACCGCCCAGGTGAAGCCGAAGCAGTTCATCCACATCGACCAGTCCGAGTGCATCATGTGCGAGGGCTGCGTCGACATCTGCCCGTGGAAGTGCATCCACATGGTGCGTCCCGACGCAATCGACGAAGCGATCGGCACGGAACTCCCGGGCAGCGACCCCAACGACAATGTGATCTTCACCATCGACGACGACGTGTGCACCCGGTGTGCGCTCTGCGTCGACCGGTGCCCCACTGGTGTGATCATCCTCGGCAAGATCGGTGACCCGCCGGCCGACGGTGATGCCCACCAGCGAACGAATACCCACGGTTACGGATACGGCATGCGCCTCGGCTGACGCCGGAGTGCCCTGACACGAAACACAGATCTATGGCGAACACTGACGAAGACGTGAAGAAGCCCCTGCCGCAACGACTGCAGGACCAAGCAACCCAGCTTGTCGACGCGACCCAGTCCTCTCAGGCCTGGAACTCGATCTTCCGACCGGGCTCAATCTTCCGGAAGGGCTACACCGACAGTCCTCGAAACCGGTCCTACGTGATCATGAACTCGGTGCTGTACCACCTGCACCCGGTGAAGGTGAAGCGTCACGCCGTGAAGGTCAGCTACACGCTGTGCCTCGGCGGCCTGTCCTTCTTCCTGTTCATCTTGCTGACGGTCACCGGCATCTTCTTGATGTTCTTCTACCGGCCGACCGCTGCAGCCGCCTGGGACGACATCTACACGCTGCAGAACAGCGTGACCTTCGGCCTGCTCGTCAGGAACATGCACCGATGGGCGGCCCACTTGATGGTGCTCTCGGTGTTCCTCCACATGGCACGCGTGTTCTACCACGGTGCGTACAAGCCGCCCCGTGAGTTCAACTGGGTGATCGGCGTCAACCTCTTGCAGTTCACCCTGCTGCTCTCGTTCACCGGCTACCTCCTGCCCTGGGACCAGCTGGCCCTCTGGGCGGTGACGGTGGGTACCAACATGATGGGGTACACGCCGGTGTTCGGTGAACAAGTCCGCTTCGTGCTGCTCGGCGGCGTGGAGATCGGCACCGACACGCTGCTCCGATGGTATGTGTTGCACGTCTTGCTCCTGCCGTTCGTGCTCGTCATCTTCATGGCGATCCACTTCTGGCGAGTGCGCAAGGACGGCGGCATC
>RGQW01000283.1 GCA_010029945.1 Actinomycetota bacterium
CCGCCGACACGACCGCCGCGCACACCGGGATGACAAGCGTGTAGGACCAGCTCGGCGTCCAGGCGCCTAGTGATCCGATCTGGAAGATCTCGATCATGTCGATCTGGCGGGCGAAGAAGATGGAGAAAACCCAACCGATGGCGACGGCGATCAGCAGTTGCAGGACGAGCACACGGTGGGATTTGCTCAACGCGCTGGCACCAACGATGACCAGGCTCCACACGATCAACGCGATGGACCCCATCAAGAGCGTAGAGTCGACGACATTCGCTAGTCCCTCGTTGACCGACAATCCGGTGAGAATGTCATCGGGTAACAGGAAGAAGATGAGAATCAAGCCGACAGCGCAGGCCGCCAAGACCAGCAGGTCGGTCGGTCGTCTCGCGACGTTGGCGATCTGCGAGCTGGACCACAACTGGAATTGCGACAACCGTGACCGGAGAGGATCGTCTAGGTCCACCTCACCGATGTCGGGTTCGTCGAATTCCTCAGCCATGGCCTAGGTCCCCGAGCATTGTCGTGCTGGCACGCGCACCGCCAGTTCCGCTGGCGCGATGGCTGACCAACATCACAGTCCTTGCACTCCTTGACACGGGGGTGAAGACAAAGGTAGCGAACGCCCGCTTGCTAGGGCGTTACCTCGATCTCACCCGGGCGCCATGTCTTGTCGAACCAGGCCTCTTCTGGGCCGTAGAGGCGCAAGATCGCGAACCAGCCCTTCTGCGGGCGGGTCTGAATCCAGTTCCCTTCGCCCTCCGCCGGCTGCTGCGGCCCGATGGTGAGCAGCACGCTGCCATCAGGCTCGGTCTGCAACCCCTCGCGCATGCTGTTGACGCTTGGGAACTTCTGGTCGGGGGTCTGCAGCATGGATCGTGTCTGCGGGTCGTAGATGACGAAAGACCAGAAGTTCTTGGCTGGGACGTTAGCCGGGATTCTGAGGGTGTAGGTCTTGTCCCCGTCGAACCACTCACCGTTGGCGTCGCGCGCGATGATCGCGTACTGCGAGCCGACACCAGGAATCCGCCACACCATCGCCGGGGTGTTCACGGTGGCGACGTAGAAGAAGGCGAGGCGGGAGTCCATGTCGGTACCGCCGGCGCCATCGTCTACCAGGAAGCGGTAGTCCCATTCGGGGAAGAGGGTGAACCACTTGCTGTTCTCTTCGCCGTACAAATACGCGGCGGGGTTTCGTGGGGCGAAGGCAACCGCGCGTGCATACGCACTGCCTGTCGCGGCGGCCTCCTCAAACTTCTCACGCTGGGGACCCTCGAGCGAGAAGGGCTGCCCCTTGCGGATTCCCAGGGCGCTGGCGACACCGAGCACTTCGGGGTCGAATGCGTCGGCCGGCTCCTTGTTGATGGCTCGGTGGATTTCCTCGTAGAAGGACGCATGGTTGGAGTGAATGGTGTTGTGCACCAGGCCGGACCCGTTCACCCAGTTCATGGCCGGCGGGTTCGCCTTGTCCTTCAGCGCATAGGCCTTGATGCCGGTGCGGAAATT
>RGQW01000284.1 GCA_010029945.1 Actinomycetota bacterium
CCCACTCATGCTGGTGCTCATGCTTACTCTCAGCCTTCGCGTTCCTTTCGGGCGCTCGACCGATGGAGGGTTGCCGCTACCGGGAGTCCTCGCGTGGGTGATCGGTGTGGGCATCGCAGCGGCGGCCTGCGTCTCGCTGTGGGTGCACGCCCACCGGTACTCCGCGGGGAATGAGCGTGGGCTCTTCGATATCGACTTGGTCCTGGAGTGGACAGGACTTGTGCCGATACCGCTGCCCGTGGGGGTCGGCGTCGGACTTGTGGCGAGCACCGTCTTCGTGGCCGCTGCACTCATCGGTGCTCGAGCCGACGCAACAACTACAGAACGAAAGGATTCTCGTACAGCTGCATTCCGTCTTGTTCGGTGAAACCCGACAGCGTCGGGTGCGTCATGGTGAAGTGCGCCGTGCACGGGGAGTCGATCAGTAAGCCCCAGCCACGTTCGAGGAAGAAGTACTGGAGTTGACCTTCGCTCCAGCGGTTGTGCGTGCCGACGGCCATGAGGCGTGTGTGCTCCTGCACCGACCCGGCTGTTGCCTGGAGCAACTCGAATTCGACTCCCTGAACGTCGATATGGAGTAGGTCGACGGGTGCGGCATCGGTGCCCGTGGAGCAAATCGACTCGAGCAGATCCGCTATTGCAATCGCGGGAATCTTCTGGTGCGCGAGGTGGGCACCGCGATAGTCGACATCCGTACCGGGCAGCGTCCACACCGCAGTACCCATATCGTCCACCGGTGCCTCGGGAAACTCGACCGTTCCTGTCTCCACCCAGGCTGCCGCTTGGACGACCACGAGATGTTGACCTGTTTCATCGTCGTGCGCGAGAGCTTCACGCAGACGCTTGACCAATTGCCGGGGTTTGCCCGTCACGACGCTGACCGGGATCGAATTGTCTTCGGCGTGCTGCACAGCCCAGCGGCACTTGCGTGGATCGGCCTCGACAGCGACTGCTATCCCGGGAAGGCCTCGCTGTCTCGCCTGAACCATCGCCGCCACGGCCCACGGCGCCCATCCCGCACCTACTTCGACCACGCGCACGGGATGGTCCGAGACTCCCTGCAGTGCCCGCGCGAGTGCGGCGTATTCGACATCCTCGGAGCGATACCCGTCGTCGGGGATGGGAAGGGCCGTGGACACGGTGCCGGCGAGCTCGCCCGGTGCCCAGGGAAGCATCGGGATCCTGGTGCGCACTCCCATCCAGTCGATGAGCATGTCCGGCTCCGACGCATTGGTGTGCTCAGCCCGCAACGTCTCCAAGAGCGCGGGGATCTCGGTTGCCGTGATCGGTACCGAAACACCATTGCCCAAACTCGGAACACGAAGCAATGGGCGACTCCTCCCGCGACCCCTCCGTGGCTGCGAACGAAAAAAGATTACCGATGTCACCCGTCCTTCACACCGATTTTGCGCCGGAAGTCGTCTCCTACAGTGACGGCATGATGCAGCAACGTCGAATCGGCGACCTCTCG
>RGQW01000285.1 GCA_010029945.1 Actinomycetota bacterium
CGCCTCCCGACGGATCGTTGAAGAAGTCAACAATCTCGAGGAAGTCGTCCATGAGGATGTTCTCGTACTCCTCGTAGGTGGTCGGCAGATCCTTGCCAGTAGCGTCCTTGAACGCCGCCTGGTTTGCCGGATCCTCCAGCCAGTCCTTACGCAGGAAGACGCCCTGAGTATCGGGCATCTGCGGGAAGCCCCAACGCTGTCCGGAGCCATCCGGGTAGACCTGGTAGGTGTTGGTCACCAGCGACGAGTAGGGCTCAATGTCGAGCTCGGGGTTCAACGCGAAGACATCGTCTGCCTTCACAATCCACCCTGGCTCGGAGAGCGCACCCAGCCACTGGCTGTCGACGATCATCAGGTTGAACTCGTTCGATCCTGAAGCGAGCGTCGGTGCGATCTTCTGGAAGAGCTCACCGAAGGGTGCTTCGGCGAACGCCAGATCGCTTACGTCGTAGCCGTACGTCTCCTTGGCGTAGGCCTGGAACGCCGGCCACATGGACTCGGGCGCTGCGCTGGGCGGCCAACCACCGATACGCGAGTAGCCGAATTCGATCGACTTGCCCTGCATATTGGTGTCGGAGCTACCGCACAGCGGGTTGTCCGGGTTATCGGCGCAGGTTTCTCCGCCTCCGGAGTCTCCGGAATCTCCGGAATCTCCGCCGTCTGCCGACTCTGACGAGTCGCCTCCACCGTCGGAGGCACCGTCATCCCCCGAGCTACAACCCGCGAGTACGGCCGTCGAAGCCAGACCGACAGCGGCGAGCGCTGCGACCATGCGACGTCCAGTCCAGCGCTTCGAGCGCCGACTCACGGGAGTTTGGGTTGCACTGTGTGTCATCCCGCTTTCCCTTCCTCTCTCTCCTGAATAGGACCAGCCTCCGTCGAGCGCCACCGAGTGTCGTGGGCTTGAGAGACGCTGATCACATCCTTTCGGTTGACCCCGCTAACGCAGGGTCCATTTGTGTGAAGACTTTGTAACAATCAATGCAAAGCGGATATTTATGCACTTTCGGGTTGATGTCATCGAGCGCCCAACAGGTGCTCGACCGCCAATTGCGACAACTGCACGTAGCCGTATCCACGATCAGACAGCCGCTCGGCGGCTTCCGCGCTGAACGTGAGGTCGTCGATCGTCTCCCCCGGCGTCAGGGTCGGCTCCGCCAAGGACTCCAGGCCCGAGGCCCGCAACGCTTGCTGCACCGCCGGGTCTTCTCGGAAGCTTCGCGCGCGATCCCGCAACATCAGATACATCCGCATGTTGGCCTCCGCTGACGCCCACACACCGTCCAGGTCCTCTGTTCGCATCGGCTTGTAATCGAAGTGCTTGGGACCGGAGTAGTCGCTTCGCTCGATCAGGTCGACGAGGAAGAAGGCGTTCGTGAGATCCCCATGCCCGAACACCAGATCTTGGTCGTACTTGATTCCACGCTGCCCGTTCAAATCGATGTGGAAGAGCTTTCCGCTCCACAACG
>RGQW01000286.1 GCA_010029945.1 Actinomycetota bacterium
GTTGACCTTCATGCAGGGCGGCACGAACGTGACCCGGATGGACTATCTCAGTCCGCTCAATAACGAGCTCGTGTTCTCCCTCGCCACCGAGAAGCTCCTCGGCATCGACGGCGACATCCCTGAGCGGGCCGTTTGGATGCGCATGCTTCTATCCGAGCTCAATCGGATGAGTTCGCACCTGCTGTTCATGGCGACGAACGGCATGGACCTCGGCGCCGTATCGATGATGATCTACGGCTGGCGTGAACGCGAAGAGGTACTTCGCTTCTTCCAGAAGGTCACGGGTCTGCGAATGAACCACAACTTCGTGCGCCCCGGCGGCCTTGCTGCTGACCTGCCGGCCGGGTGGCGTGACGACGTGCTGCGTCTGCTCGACATGCTCCCCGAACGTCTGGAGGAGTACGACATCTTGATGACCGGCCAGCCGATCTGGCGCGAACGTCTCCAGGGTGTGGGCGTGATCACCCCGACCGAGGCTCTCGCCCTCGGCGCCACCGGCCCGATCCTGCGATCGACCGGTGTGGAGTGGGACCTGCGACGCGATCAGCCCTACCTGCATTACGACGACGTCGACTTCGACGTAGTGGTCGGCACATACGGCGACGCTTTCGACCGCTATGCGATTCGCCTCAACGAGATTCGCGAGTCGATGAAGATCGTCCGACAGATTCTCGATCGCATGCCCGAGGGCGACTATCGCATCCAGGACAAGAAGGTCACCCCGCCACCGCGTGCGCGCATCGACGAGTCGATGGAAGCCCTGATTCACCACTTCAAGATCTTCACCGAGGGCTTCCGTGTGCCCGAGGGCGAGGTGTATGTCGCCATCGAGAGTCCGCGTGGCGAGATCGGGTGCTATATCGCAAGCGATGGTTCACCGACCCCGTACCGGATGCACATGCGTGCGCCATCATTCGTGAACATCCAATGCCTGCCGCACATGATGCGCGGTGGCCTTGTGGCTGACGCGGTCGCGGTGATCTCTAGCGTCGACCCCGTTCTCGGAGAGGTGGACCGCTGACATGGCCCGATTGACACCCGATAACACCACCCTCGCGCATGAGATCATCGCCCGGTACCCGAAGCCGAAATCAGCGCTGATCCCGCTGCTGCACCTGGCTCAGGAACAAGATGGCTATGTCACCGATGAGGCCATGCGTCATATCGCTGAACTCGTTGGAGTGACGCCGGCCGAGGTGCGTGGCACCGGCACGTTCTACGAGATGTTCCAGTTCGAACCGGTGGGCCGCTACCTCATCAACATCTGCGGCACGATGTCGTGCGCCCTGATGGGTGCAGACGATCTGATGCACGCCGCCGAGGAAACCCTCGGAGTGCACGCAGGTGGCACCACCGACGACGGCATGTTCACCCTGCACCGCGCCGAATGTCAGGCGGCCTGCACTGAAGCACCGTGCCTGCAGGTGAACTACCGCTACC
>RGQW01000287.1 GCA_010029945.1 Actinomycetota bacterium
TTGCTCACAAGACAGCGTTTACACACGAGTGTCGAGGTGCGAATTGGCGTCCCAAGCGGCAGTCTCGAGGCCTTCCCACCCGCCACGGGTTACCCAACTCGATCGGACAACGGAGTCACGATGGCATCACAGGGATTAAAAGACGCGCCCACACGCAACAAGCAACTTCTCGAATGGGTCGAGGAAGTTGCGGAGTTGACACAGCCAGAGAGCATCGAATGGTGCGATGGGTCGAGGGACGAATGGGATCGGTTGACCGGGGAACTGGTCGATGCCGGAACCCTCATCAAGCTGAATCAGGAGCGCCGACCGAACTCCTTCCTTGCACGCAGCGACCCGAGCGATGTGGCGCGCGTCGAACAGCGGACCTTCATCTGCTCGCAACGAGAAGTCGACGCGGGTCCAACGAACAATTGGGCCGAGCCCAGCGAGATGCGCGCCACCTTGAATGGCTTGTTCGCGGGGTCGATGCGAGGTCGCACCATGTATGTCATTCCGTTTTCCATGGGTCCGCTGGGTTCTCGCATCTCGCAACTGGGCGTTGAAATCACGGACTCGCCATACGTCGTGTTGAGCATGCACATCATGACGCGCATGGGAACACCGGCTCTGGAGGAGATCGGGGAGTTTGGAGACTTCGTTCCATGTCTGCACTCGGTGGGCTTTCCGCTCATCGATGACGCTGGAGTCGCCAGGCAAGACGTCTCGTGGCCGTGCAGCGACACGAAGTACATCGTCCACTTTCCCGAGACGCGCGAAATCGTGTCCTACGGGAGTGGTTACGGCGGCAATGCTCTGCTCGGTAAGAAGTGCTACGCACTCCGCATCGCGTCGGCGATGGCGCGGGATGAAGGCTGGCTTGCCGAACACATGCTCGTGGTGCGAGTGACGTCACCCGACGGTGATGTTTTCCACATTTCCGCGGCGTTCCCGTCTGCCTGCGGAAAGACCAACCTGGCAATGCTCGAGCCCTCGATACCGGGGTGGACGGTCGAGACGATCGGCGACGACATCGCGTGGATGCGGTACGGCGAGGATGGCCGGTTGTACGCAATCAATCCCGAAGCCGGCTTCTTCGGCGTTGCTCCGGGAACAGGAATGGACACCAACGCGAATGCTGTGCGCACCCTGGAAGGGGGCAACAGCATCTTCACCAACGTTGCGTTGACGGACGACGGAGACGTGTGGTGGGAAGGCTTGACGCCAGAGCCACCAGCGCATGCCATCGACTGGAAGGGACGGGATTGGACGCCGGACTCGGCGGAGCCGTCCAGTCACCCCAATGCGCGGTTCGCTGTCCCTGCAGCGCAATGTCCGACGATCGCACCGAATTGGGAAGACCCCGCGGGAGTTCCGATCGATGCGATCTTGTTCGGCGGTCGGCGGGCAACGAATGTTCCCCTGGTGGCGGAG
>RGQW01000288.1 GCA_010029945.1 Actinomycetota bacterium
CTCTTGATGTGCGCCACGCCGTGCGTGACGTTCTTGCTCTGACGCTTGCGGGGCCGACGGCCACCGGCGGAAGGGTTCGCCATGGTTCCTACTTCTTCTTGCCCGCAACGGTCTTCTTGGGACCCTTGCGCGTACGAGCGTTGGTGTGGGTGCGCTGGCCGCGGACCGGAAGGCCACGACGATGACGGAGGCCCTGGTAGCAGCCGATCTCCATCTTGCGCTTGATGTCCTGGCTGACCTCACGACGGAGGTCGCCCTCGACCCGCAGGTCGGCATCGATGAAGCCGCGGATCTTCGCGATCTCATCATCGGTGAGGTCACGCACACGCGTGGTGGCGTCGATACCGGTGGCGTTGCAGATGTCGATCGCAATCGTCCGGCCGATGCCGTAGATGTAGGTGAGGCTGATGCCCACCTGCTTGTCTCGGGGAATGTCTACGCCGCTAATGCGTGCCATGTCTCAGCCTTGCCTCTGCTTGTGACGCGGGTTTTCGCAGATCACCATGACGCGGCCGTGTCGACGGATGACACGGCACTTGTCACAGATCTTCTTGACGCTGGGTCGAACCTTCATGTTGCTCCCGGCCGCCGGAGCGACCGAATCTGGTGGCCGGAACCCGGCCGGGTTGTTGAGTGTTTCGGGTGAGTCCGGGCCGAACGGCCGGGACTCACTTGTAGCGATAGGTGATACGACCACGCTGGAGGTCGTATGGGGTCAGCTCCACCTGGACGCGATCGCCAGGAAGGATGCGGATGTAATGCATTCGCATCTTCCCGCTGATGTGCGCAAGCACTTCGTGACCGTTCTCGAGCTCGACCCGGAACATGGCGTTCGGAAGCGATTCGGTAACGGTCCCTTCGAGGACGATGGCATCTTCTTTGGGCTTCGGCAGAGTTAAACCTCCTGAAAACACGAAGCTCCGGCGGGATCTCCGTGGTGACCTTGGTGCAGGCCAGTTGACAACGCTACCGGACGTACCGGAGTCGACCAACCCGCTGTGGCCTCATGAGCTAGGCGTGCACCTAGGCCATTCGGCCGTCGATGGCCTCCGTGAGACGGGAGAACACCTGGTCCTCCTCGCCCAGACCGTCGACCGTGGCCAAAAGACCACGCTCGGCGAACCAGTCGAGCAGGGGTGCCGTCTGCTCCTCGTAGAGGGACAGACGGCGAGCGATGGCTTCTTCGGTGTCGTCGTCACGACCCCGAGCCATCATTCGCATGGTGACCTCCTCGACGGGAACGTCGAGGTTGATCGCGATCGTGAGTTCCTGACCGAGATCGGCCAGCATCGCTTCGAGCCCGTTGGCCTGGTCGGCCGTCCGGGGAAAGCCGTCGAGCAACACGCCACCCGACATGATGTCGGGCTTGGCGACCCGCTCCGCAACGAGCGGGGTCATGACGTCGTCGCCG
>RGQW01000289.1 GCA_010029945.1 Actinomycetota bacterium
CTTCTTGGCCTCGGCGGTAACGCACTGGGCCTTCTTCTCGCTTCGCTGATCGTCAGTGACTTCAGTATCAACGGTGTGACGGGCTTCCTGGTGAGCTTGGTGGTGTTCGCCATCCTCTCCGCTCTGTTCACATGGCTGATGTTCCGCACGCTGCTGCGTCACGCGGGGTCGCTGGTGCCATTGACGGGACTGGCGTCGACATTCTTGGCGTTGGCAGTGACCGCACTGTTCACCGACGGCATCTCCATCAGTGGTTGGGGCTGGCTGTGGGGCACGCTCGTGGTGTGGGTGCTGAGCATGTTCATCTGGGTGCTGCCCGGGCCGTGGCGCCGATACAAGAAGACAGGTTCCGCGGGCCGTCCATCCGACGGGGCGGGCGGCGCCAAGCCGTTCTAGCGTCGCTAGAACAGTTTCGGTAGCGACGCCAAGACGGTCGCCGAGCCGACGAACACGACGAGTGCGACGCCAATAAGCGTCCACGAACTCAGCGACTTCTTCACGCGGTTAGACACCGCAGCGAAGAACAACACGGTTGCGAACAAGATCGTCAGAACCGTGTAGTTGTCGCTATTGCGGTTACTTGTTAAAGCCTGGGCGGATAGCTGCTCGGCTTGTGCCTGCTTTTCCTCGGCTCTCACAGCGTTGTCGAGCACGTAACTGGGCATGTCGAACGGCGTCTGCGGAGCGGTCTCCGAGTCAACTGCCCGCTCGTCGAGCCAATCGGACGTGGCAGTCGCCAAGGGCTCCGGGAATGAGTCGCGAAGGAAGACTGCCAACTCGTCGTTGTCGCTCGTCTGGGCATTGAGCCATTGGGTGAACAGTGCGACCTGGACGGATGCCTGTCGATTCGCGTCGCTTTCGAACCGTGCCGCGTCGATGCGCGCGGCGGATGCCTGACTGAAGTTAATCGACATCGCACCACCCCACTTGCTCGCCTGGAAGGCAGTCCACGCGGTGAGGATGGTCGTCACGGAAATGAGAATGACCGCAACGAGTTCACGCCAGTCCGCAGATGAAGACGGCAAGGTAACTGGAAGAGGTGAACTGCTGCTCTCCTCGGGTTCCGGGATTTTGTCGGACACGAACTCGCCCTCAGCCCTGCGCGATCGGCTTCTCGGATCCCTGCTCTATGCCCAGGGCGCTGCACCACATCGAGTACATGATCTGCACCGTAGCGTCGAAGTCCTCATCGGTCACCTGCGTGGGCCCGCCCCCGAAGTCGTAATACATGATGCGCTCACCGGCCGCGTTCAACGCGTGCGAGACCATGTCGGGCTTGTCGACCCAGGGGTAGGAATCAGAGAGCCGGCGGGCAACCGCCTCATCCCACATCGCCATCATTTCTCGATAGTGCTGCGAGGTGGCCTTTAACTCACCCAT
>RGQW01000290.1 GCA_010029945.1 Actinomycetota bacterium
GCGTTCGATGAGTTGTTTCTGCGACACAAAGACCGGCTGTGGTTCGTCGCATTGCGCGTGACACGAAACCGCGAGGATGCGGCGGACGCCGTTCAAGAAGCGATGATTTCGGCCTTCCGACGAGCCGAGACCTTCCGTGGCGACGCCGCTGTGTCCAGCTGGCTCCACCGCATCACCGTCAATGCCGCATTGGACAGGATCGCCAAGCGCAAGCGTCAACCCACATCGTCCATTGACGACGTCGAGTCCGAACTCGGCGCCGCCTCCGTCCAATCAGGAAGCACGACGAGTGCCTTCGGCCAGGTGGAGGCGAACCTGGAAATCAGCAAGGCGCTATCAGGCCTGTCGGACGATCGACGGTCCGCGATCATCCTGGTCGACTTGTACGGCTACAGCCTCGCCGAGGCTGCCGATATTTTGGAGATTCCGGAGGGAACAGTGAAGTCGCGCTTGTTTCGCGCACGAACTCAGTTAGCAGAAGCGCTGCAGCATATGCTGCCTAACGTTCAGCGAGGGGGTGCCAACAATGAGTCGCGATGACGACTTCTCTGGCGATGGCGCCGTGGATCCCCGACTCAACGAGTTGCTGTCCGACTACCGCGAGTTCCTCGATGAGGTGCCTGCCGGAGAGTCGATGCCCGAGGACGTCGCCCTCAACATTCGCGAGGCAATCGCCCGCGAGCCAATGCCGTCACCGTCGTCGACAACAACGCCGGTGAACCGCTCCATGCTTGCCCTAGCCGCCAGCGTCGCCGTGATCGGCATCGGAATCGGCGCCACCGTCATCGTGACGAATCAGCCCGACGTTCAACAAGAACCGATCCGGGCGTCGGCTGTCGACGATGGGAGCGCCGGTGATGATGGCGGTGCAACCACACAACCGCTTCCCAGCAGCGACTTCACCATCGCCCTGTCAGCCACCGACAGCGATGCCGCCGGTGTCATCGTGCCAACCGATGTTCAACCCGGTGATGAATTGGCGGTTGTCTTCGCTCTCGAGGGTCCGGAATCAGCGGCCGCTCAAGAGGTGACCAAGTTGTGCGGTAAGGACTCAAAGCGCGTGGGTGTGGTCCTCCCCGACATCACATCAAACTCTTCCGTCCAGGATTCCGCTCAGGCTCAGCTCGATGCGGTCACGCTTGTTCGCGAAGAACTCTCCGACTACGCGGGCATTTCTGATGCGTGGTACGCGGTGGGTGACGTCTCCTCAGGTGACCCGGTCATCGTGGCCGGCGTGCAACAAGGACTGTTCGAGCCGATCACCGACATCGCATCGGTCGGCTAAGAATTCTTCTTCTGCTGCCCTGGGGGAACCTTGCCTGAGTTTCCTGCCTGACCGCTGCTGTCGTCAGCAACATCAGCGGGTTCACTGCCACCAT
>RGQW01000030.1 GCA_010029945.1 Actinomycetota bacterium
CGGCCCCGAACTCATCAGGCTGATCGGAGTCGATGCTGGCTACAACCACCAGGCAGTCCTGCATGACGTGAACATTCACGTCCACGAAGATCAATTCACTGGAATCGTCGGACCGTCGGGTTCGGGGAAAACCACTCTTCTGCGGCTGCTGCTCGGCATCATCCGGCCCATGTCCGGCTCGATCGACCAGATCGAGAATCTCCGGACGGCGTACGTACCCCAACTCGAGACAGTCAACTGGGACTTCCCCATCACCGTTCTCGAATGCGTCCTGATGGCCGGACAACCGGCCGATGGGCGGCGCTTCACCTTGCCGTGGGGCAATGCTCGAGAGAAAGCGAGCGCCATGGAGGTGCTCGAGCGGTTGAACATCGCACAGTTGGCCGACCGGCAGATTCGACAACTGTCGGGTGGACAGCAGCAGCGCATGTTCCTCGCGCGCGCCCTCTATCGCCAACCGCAACTACTTTTGCTCGACGAGCCGACCAGTGGTGTGGATGTGTCTACCCGGCATGACGTTCTTCATCTGCTCGCAGACCTGCACGAGGACGGTGTGGCAATCGTCTTGACGACGCATGACTTAAACGGGATGGCGGCTCACCTGCCGCACCTCATCTGCGTCAACCATCGGGTGATCGCCGACGGAACACCAGAGGACGTGATTCGCCCAGAGGTTTTGGAACAGACCTACGGAGCGCGCATGGAAGTTCTCGAGCATTTGGGGATGCGCGTGGTTGTTGATGACGGAGGCGAGCGAGTAGGCCGAGGCGAGCGAGTAGGCCGAGCGTCGCAGGTGGATGCGTGATGGAGGCGATTCTCGAGCCGCTGGGGTACACCTTCTTCGTGAAGGGTCTCTTCGTCGCGGGGCTCTCCGGGGCGCTACTCGGCTTCATCGGCGTGTACATCGTGCTGCGCGGCATGAGCTACATCGGTCACGGGCTTTCCCACTCGATCTTCGGGGGCTTCGCCGCGGTGCAGCTCTTCGCCACTCAGTTCTACATCCTCGGCGCAGGGTTGTGGGGAATCGCATCCGCGCTGGCGATCAACGCTGTTTCCAAGCGAAGCCGACTCGGTGCTGACGCTGCGATCGGGGTCATCACGACCGCGTCGTTCGCCTTGGGTGTGGCCCTGTTCGCGCGGTTCGGGTCCAGTGGCCCGTCCTTCGAAAATGCACTCTTCGGTTCCATCCTGGGGATTTCTGTCGAGCAAATCGTTGGGCTCGTCGCCGTATCACTGCTCGCGGTGATCTTCGTCTTCGTGCGCTATCGGGCGCTATTGTTCACGACTTTCGACCCCGATGTTGCCAATGTCTCGGGGGTGCGCGTCGGCCGGGTGGAGGCCCAGTTGATGATCATCCTGTCGTTGTCCATCTTGGCCACCTTGACGGTTATCGGTGTCACGCTCGTCGCCGCGATGCTGGTGATTCCAGCGGTTGTGGCGCGAATGCTTACCGATTCGTTCTCTCGCATGTTGGCCTGGAGCACCGCTGTGGGAACGGTCAGCGGACTGGTGGGTATGTATGTCAGTTACTACGCCGAAGTGCCATCGGGAACCATGATCGTGCTGGTGGGTACCGCAATATTCCTCGTGGTCTTTGCCTTCGCGGGGAGTGCTCGGCGACGAAAGTCCGCGGGCTTGGACGCGCATGTGGAGCCTGTTCCCTCATCGGCTGCCGCGCGGTAGTCATCCGGAACTTCCACCGACGTTCGTGAGTCTCGGCGCTCGTCGTAGGCTTGTGTCGTTCAACGCCTGCTGAAGGAGACCCGCATGGCCGACACCACGCACGCTCCACCGTCACTACTCGTCGATGAGCGAACGCACGTCGCCGCCGCGCGAGAGGAACTGTTGGCGTCTGTGGCCAACCTGAAGGCGGAGGCGGCGCCGGGAGCGCTGGCGCAACGTGCACTCGGTGCAGCCAAAGGATGGTTCACCGATGAGTACGGCGGCATTCGCCCCGAACGAGTCGCCATCGTGGGCGCGGTCGTCGTGGGGTTTGTCACTATCAAGATCTTGGGGCGGCGCGGCCGTTGACCTCGACCCAGGAAGAGACGAGCACCGCCTCGTCGGTGCCGGACACGCGGCCACGATTGGACGGCTCGGTACCCATCAAGTTGCTGCATGACCGCGTTCTGGTGCGGGAAGGCGGAGAGGACGGGGAGCGTCGTTCGAGCGGCGGCATCGTGATCCCGGCGACCGCGCAGGTAGGTCGCCGCCTGTCGTGGGCGACAGTCGTCGCGGTCGGCCCCAACGTTCGAAGTGTCGAAGTCCAAGATTCGGTGCTCTTCGAGCCAGAGGATCGTGGAACCGTGGAGCTTCAGGGGATCGACTACGTCCTCCTTCGTGAACGCGACCTGCATGCGGTTGCCTCGAGTCGTCACGCAACGTCCGGCACGGGCCTGTACTTGTAGGTATGAGTAACGCGGAGCGGCCGATCCTCGTCGGTGGTACCGGGCGCAGTGGCTCCACCATCGTTGGGCACCTCCTCGATCACCACCCGGACCTAACCCTGACGCGTCCGATGGAAGTCCGATTCATTACCGGCAACGACGGAATAGCGGATGCGCTGGCCGTGGCGATGCGCAAACCCGGCAGTGCGAAGGCCGAGGCGGCGGCGCGCTTAGCAGCCACCCGGATCATGGAGCGGTGGTTCAAGCGGGCCCCCGATGTCGGCCTGCACACGTCGGTGGAGCGCGAGGAGCTTCGAGGCTGGTGCGAGCGCTACTTGGAGCAGTCGGAGACCGATCCGCTGGGCGCGGCCCAAACGATCACCCGCACCATCATGACAAGCATCGCCCGTTCGATTGGTGCCGATCGTTGGGTGGATACCACCCCGGCGAACGCTCGGAAGGCGGACCGCGTCGAACCGATCTATCCGGACTCCACGGTGATTGTGGTGAACCGTGACGGCCGGGACGTGGCCGCTTCGTTTGTTCACCAAACATTCGGTCCTGATGACGTATTCGAAGCGCTGGCCCAGTGGGAGCAGCGTATGGGGCGCATACATGCTGCGACACAACGCTCACGCCCCGATCGCATATTGAGCATCGATCTTGTCGATCTCGTTCGGACTGCCCGCTCCGAGACGATCGAGCAGATCTGTTCGTTCGTCGGAGTGACGGTCGATCGGGACATGTGCGCTTGGTTCGACGCGAACGTGACACACGAGAGTTCCCATGCGGGACGGTGGCGCAGGGATTTCGATGCGGATACGTGCGCGCAGATCGATGAGGCCTATCTCGCCGCCTGCGAGCGTCTGGTGAGTGCCGGAGTGCAGTTGCCGTCGGGCGAGTAGTGCACGCCGATCTCCGGCATGATCATCACGTGATCGATTGCATCGTGGTGGGAGCCGGACACAACGGATTGGTGACGGCTGCGTATCTCGCACGGTCGGGGTACTCGGTGCTGGTGCTGGAGGCCAACTCGTCGGTGGGCGGCGCGGCCGTTTCCGCCGAGGTGTTCCCCGGTATGGGGGCCCGGGTGAGCAAATACTCCTACCTTGTGTCGCTGCTGCCGCCGGCCATCGCGCGAGATCTGTCCATCGACGTGCCGCTGGCCCGGCGCCGCGTCGCCTCGTACACCCCCGATCCGGCCGATCCTCGCCGCGGCTTGGTCATCCCTTCCGACGATGAGCAGTCCCTCGCGGCCAACATCGAAGACTTCACCGGGAGCGCAAAGGAAGCGGACGCGTGGCAACGGTTCTACGCCCGAACCACGGCGATGGCGGAGGTGATGTTTCCGTCGTTGACGAAACCACTCGTGTCACGAGAGGACATGAGAGCGCGAATCGACGCGGCCGACTGGTCAGATTTTGTCGAGCGCCCCTTGGGTGAAGTTCTGGAGGACACTTTCGACGACGATGTGATTCGCGGTCTCGTCTTCACCGACGGGTTGATCGGTACGTTCGCAGACGCCCACGAGGACTCGCTGCACCAGAACATCTGCTTTCTGTACCACGTGATCGGGCAGGGCACGGGGCAGTGGGATGTCCCGGTGGGTGGCATGGGAGCGATCACCGCTCAACTCGCCGACCGCGTGCGCTCGGCCGGGGGTGAGGTGCGTACCGGAGTCGAGGTGATCGCGATCGAGGACGACGGTGAGCACGTATCGGTGACGACCCTCGAGGGAGATGACGAGGTGACCTACACCGCACGAACGCTGGCAGCGAATTGCGCGCCGGATGTTCTCGCGAAATTGAGAGGACACGAAACAGCGACGATCAGTGATCGAGACGGCGGTGCGCAGGTGAAAGTGAACATGCTGCTCTCGCGCCTTCCCCAGTTGAGGGACGATTCAGTCAATCCAGCAGATGCCTTCAGTGGCACCTTCCATGTGAACGAGAGCTATCGGCAACTCGAGTCGGCCCACCAAACAGCGGCCGGCGGACAGTTGCCCACCCCCTTGCCCGCCGAGATCTACTGCCACAGCCTCAGCGACCCGAGCATTCTTTCCGAGGACCTTCGAGCCGCAGGGGCTCACACACTGACGTTGTTCGGCCTGCATACGCCGCACTCGCTCTTCGCGTCCAACCCAACTCCCCAGACCCGCGCTGCCGGACGTGCCCTCGATGCTGACGATGCCCTCGCTGCCGTCCACGCCACCCTCGATTCGGTGCTAGCCGAGCCCGTCGCGGACTGCCTGATGACCGATGCCGAAGGAAACCCGTGCATCGAGGTGAATACGACGGCTGATGTGGAGCGCGACCTGCGCATTCCAACGGGCAACATCTTCCATACGCCGTTGGCGTGGCCGTGGGCCGACGATGACCAGCAGATCGGAACGTGGGGAGTGGAGACGGATTCGCCGCGGATCGTCGTGTGTGGCAGTGGAGCTGCTCGCGGGGGAGGTGTCTCGGGCATACCCGGTCACAACGCTGCTCGGCACCTGACTAGCGTTCTCGGGTAAGTGAATTCCCAACTTGATTTGAGGTTCCTCATGACCGCACTCACCTCCGACGCACTCGCCGGAAAAGTCGTCCTCGTCGTTGGTGGCACCCAGGGGGTGGGGGCAGCCATTGCCCGCCGTGCGGCTCAGTCGGGGGCGGACGCCGTCGTGGTCAGCGGTCGAAGCGAGGACAAAGGGCGCGCCGTGGCCGATGAACTCTCATCTCTTGGCACCAAGGGGGCTTTTGTTCGGGCGGACGTCAGCGATGCTGAGGCCGCGCTAAGCCTCGTCGAGCAGGTGGTTGCCACCTTCGGTCGAGTGGACTGTGTGGCGAATGTGGCCGCGACGACGAGTCGCGGAAGCCTGGTGGACACCACGCCGGAGTTGTTCGACACCCACATCAACGTGAACTTGAAGGGCCCTTTCTTCGTGATGCAGGGAGCCGTGAAGGACATGCAGCGGCGGTCGGCTCCGGGGACCATCGTGAACATCATGAGTATTGCTGCGCACGGAGGCCAGCCGTACCTCGCCCCGTATGTGGCCAGCAAGTCGGGCCTGGGCGGGCTGACGAAGAACGCTGCTCACGCTCACCGTTTCGACCGGATTCGCATCAACGGGGTCAACATCGGGTGGACGATTACCGAGGGTGAGGAAGTGGTGCAGCGAACCGCCCACGGTGCCACGGATGGGTGGCTCGAGGAGGCCAGTGCGAAGCAGCCGATGGGCAAGTTGGGCCAGCCGGACGAGATCGCCGATTTCATCGTGTATCTGCTGTCGGATCGCTCGGGTGTCGTGACGGGTTCCATCATCGACTGGGACCAGATCGTCATCGGCGGACACGACTAGTCGGTCGCGTGCTACACCGGCACGCAAAAGACCGGCGCGCGACTACGAACTTCGCGACTATGCGAGTTCGGCGTCCAGGAACTTTCCGACGCGCTTGATCGAGTTGCTCCAGGGCCCGTAGAAGTAGTGCCCGGCTCCGTCGTATTCCACGAGCTTGTTCTCGACACCAGCCCGGTCTAATGCGCGCTTGGTCGCCCGCGCCCAAGAGATCTCGCAGGTGTCGTCCGCGGTTCCGTGAAAGGCAAGAATGGGTTCGGTGATCCGGAAGAAGTAGTTGCGTGACGACATTCGCTTCCACGCTTCGGGATTGTCGTCGGGCTCCCCGTACTTCTTCAGTATGCGATCGCCGATCTCGTAGCGTTTTCGCTGCCACCGGTTGAAGTTGTCTTCGGCGTTGGTGCTGACCGATGCGTACGTGATCGCTGCGTCGAAGACTCCTGGGGCGATCGTGAGCGCCTGATACGCGACACCACCGCCCATCGATCGGCCTAGTAGGGCGATTCGTTCTCCATCGATCCATTCGATGTCGGAGTCGCGGATGGCCAGAGCCGCGTTGATGACGTCCTCGGCGTACCCGAGTCTCATATTGACGTCGCTTCGCGGATCCTTATCCGAGCAGGCGTGGTTGCGGTAGTCCACATGGAGAACGCCGTATCCGTTCCGGGGCAACCAGTCCTGTTCACGCCGGAAGCCTTGACCGGACACATACACCTTCGGGTCGATGTATCCGTGGGCGAGAACAACCATTGGGAACGGTCCGGCTCCCTTAGGCTCGATCAGAATGCCACAGATCTTCAGATCACCGCTGGTGTAGGTCGCCTTGTATCGGGTGTACGCGGAGTTCTTGCTGAGCGTCCGCCGGATTCGCAAATTCGATCCGTTGTACTCACGCGTCATCGCCACTGGAATGGACGAGGACGTGATGTTCGCGGTCTGCAGTGCAGGCGGCTCATCCGCGTGCGCGGCAGGTGCAAGCAAAGCAGCAAGCAGCGCTGCTCCCACCGCCGATATGAGCACCCTCACGTCATGAGGGTACGTCAGGCGAGTGAGCCTGTCTCGACCAGGAACCGTGTATCAGAATCGAGACTGCAGTGACTTGCAGACGGCATTCATCGGCGATGTTTCGAAGCGATCCATCGAGGGGTCGGGGTTGTCCTGACAGAACAATCCCTGCGGGTTCGGGAACTTCGCGAGGTAGGCGTCGACGACTGCGCTGGTCGCAGCGACGCTGGGCGCCGGCGTGACTGCATCGAATTGACCGAACTCTCCGACGAGGTAGCGCGTGACCCCTGAGGCCTGAGCCCATGCCCACGCGGTCTCACTTTGCGCGAAGAGCCGGTCGCTCAATTGACCGGTCTGCTCATAGTTCTGGGCCTCGCGAAGAATGTCGCCGTCGTGCAGGCTGACGAGGTCGTAGCCAGACATGTCGGGAACGATCCCCGCCTCCTCGTACGTGGTCACGAGGGGCTGCGTGACGAGCAGACCCTTGAAGGACTTGGCCCGCTTGGGTGCTGCCTTCACGATGCGAGCAGCATTCGCTGCAGTAAAGCCCTTATCGGCCTCGTTCGCTGGATCGAACCAGTCGACCTTGTATCGCTCGGCGAACTTCGCGATCTGCGGCACCGCTGCGAGGTACTCCTTGCTGAGGCGGCTTTCGATGCCGTCCGGGTGGTCGAAGTTCGGTGGCCCGCCACCGTCCTGAGATGCCATGACGCTCGAGTAGTTCAGTAGTTCGACGAAGAGAGCGACAGCAAGACCGGCGCGTTTCGCTTCCCGAATCTCATCACTGTGGGAACACAGCCACTTGTTTAGCTTCAAGCTCAGGATGCCGTCACCTTTGCCGTGCAGAAGTCGACCGGTGGAGCCGTCGTAGTACATCTGCATGGTGTAGCGAACGGCCTTGTAGCCGTCCTGGGCGAGGGTCGTGGGGGAGTAGTAGAAGGCTCCGGGGTTGTACGGGTACTGCCCGATGTTCACACCGAGCCGGTTTGGTGACCCTGTTGATTTCACGTACCGCTTGAGACCCTTGGTGGACGCACACTTGCTCTTGGGAACTCTCTGTTCGGACCCCGAGGAGGGCCCCCCGCTCTGGCCGCCCCCGCCGGCATTGCCACTCGACTGGAAGCACTGCCGAATGACCGCCTCCTGCTCGGCGTTCGCCCGCTGCGTCTGGATTTGTTGGGCTGCCTCGGTGCCCAACTCTCGAGCCACGCACTCGATAACGGAGTCGGGCAAGTTGGGCTGCGCGTGGGCAGGGCTGCTGACGAGTGACGCCGACAGTCCTAGCGTCGCGGCGATGGCAAGAGTGGAACGTTTCATGGCCTCGACGTTACCTAACCCGACCTCAGGGATGACGAGAACTGGAACTTTTTGTTACCGTCGATTCATGAATCAACGCCTGCGATTTCTTGCTGTTGCCGTAGCTGTTGGTGTGGGCGTGTCCGCCCTCTCCGCACCTGCCAGCGCGGCGCCGCGGCCGGTCGGCTCCTTGGGAACCCCCACCGCGCTCGGCTTGAGCGGGGCGAGCCCCCATGCCGACCTCATGGAGGACGGATCGGTTCGGCTGTACTTCCCGAGCATGCAAACGGGTGGAACCGCAGTGGCCACCTGCACGCTCGCGGGAAACTGCTCGATCGTTGGTTCTATCGAGAGGGCTGCGGACCTGACCGATGTCGTCCTGACTGACGGATCCCGTCGGGCCTACTTCGTCGACTTCGATCCGAACACCAAGTTCAAGGGGATCTACACCGCCGCACTGTCCGCTGACGGCTTGACCCTCGGCGACCGGGTGTCCCTGAATATTTCCAGTGAGGGAGCGATGGCCTGGGGTGTGCCAGACGCCGTGCTCCTGCCCGATGGCCGCGTTCGCGTTTACTGGGTGGAGCCCAGCCCGCAGGGTGGGATGGCGACGGAGAACATCGTCAGCGCCACGTCGACCGACGCCACTGGCACGGTGTTCGTTCGCGATGCGGGAACCCGCACCACCGGCGGGCTGGTCGACTTCGAGGTGCTTCGCGCGGAGCCCGGGAACTGGCTCGCGATCATGTCGACATCTCCCGAAGACACGAAGAATCCCCAACGGCTCCTGGTGGGAACCTCGGATGACGGACTCACGTGGAGGATCAATCCGAAATCGTTGACGCCACGCAAGATGAGCTACCTGGACCCGACCGGTATTCCGACAGGTGACGACACGTTCCTCGTCTACTACGCCACGTCACCGAACGTTCTGGGAGATCGGGAATACACCTTGGAGCAGGCGACTCTCAGCGTCGGAGCCAAGGCGGTTGCCGACTCCAAGAAGAAGAAAAAGAAAAAGAAGAAAAAGAAGAAGCGGGGCTAACGGCTCCGGGGATCCCTATCCCAGCATGCCCGATTTCTACGGTGACGGTGCTGCCGTCGGCCTGATGCTAGGCGTGCAAGAGCGGCGGTGGGAGCAAAGCGATAGTCACCATTACCGCGAAGGCCAGGTAGGACCGCTGCATCCACACGTTGTCTAGGACAAAGTGCCGTCTGCGCATGTTGAGAAGGTAGGCGGGAGGTCTGACATCGGGCGGTCGCGCCACAGGCGAGGAGCGGCCTTGTGAAGGCAGATCATCTGTACGCCGCGTAGGACTTGAACCTACAACCCGCTGATTAAGAGTCAGCTGCTCTGCCAATTGAGCTAGCGGCGCGAGGGAAGGAAGGTTATCACCGGAGGGCGTCGACGATCGTTGCCACCCGGACGGACGCGGAGGGGTCCAACAGCCAGTCGCTGCGTCCAAGAATTCGGCCGCTCACAGCCTCGAACATGTCGCGATAGGCGTCGGTTTCGGGGAAGTTCTCAACGTGATCATCAATCATCAGCGAGGTGGGCTGACGCCACGTGGTGAAGGCTTGATCGTCGGTGATTCGGATCGTTCCACCGTCGGCCTCAATGCTCAATCGCTGAGATTCGGGCATGGAAAACGACGCGACGATGGAAGCGCGCGACCCGGTCTCGGTGGTTAACCGCGCTTTCGTGGTCATGTCCACGCCGAGGCCACCGTCGATTGTTTCCTTCGCAATGTTGTGCGGGGCCCACGTCGGTGCGCAACCGATCAATGCGTGGAGTGGGTAGATGCCGATGTCGAGAAGTGCCCCGCCACCCATCTGAGGGTCGAGGCGATAGTTCCCTTCCGGGACACCATCAAAGGTGAACGTTCCCAAGAAGTTGCGGATCGCCCCTATTTCTCCTGAGGACACCAGATCGGTGACCCGGCGCATGCGCGGGTGCCACATCGACCATGCTGCCTCGACAAGTTCCACACCGGCCGCGCGAGCAGCATCGAAGGCCGCTTGGGTATCTGCGGCCGAGAGCGTCAGCGGCTTCTCACACAACACGTGCTTGCCGGCATCGATGGCTCGATGAATCCAGGGAGCGTGCTGATCGTTCGCGAGCGCGATGTAGACGGCGTCGATGGACTCGTCATCAATAAGGGTCGCGTAGTCCGAGTAGGCGCGATCTGGCTCGAGGGTTTCGGCTCGAGAAATGTCTCGAGCAGCCACGGCAGCGAGGTGCGCGCTGGGTGCGTCGCGAAGCGCTTGGGCGGTCGCTGTCTGAACGATCCACCCTGCCCCCAGGATGCCCCAGCGAACGGTCATGCGGCCAGATGTGGTGTGACCGGCCGTCCAAGGTTGATGGCCGACTCTTCGGCTGCTTCCATGACGGAGACCACGTTGCGTGATTGCCGCGGGTCGACCTGCATGGCTGTCCCGTCGGTGAGGTAGGCCGCGAGTTCGGCGTGGAAGGTGAAGGGTGTCACCTCGTCGAGTGGGATCTCGCGGCTGGCACCGGTGTTGTCGAACAGGAAGATACGGGCGGGCAGGTCGGCGACGGCGGGCTCGGCGGCGGCATCCCACTGACCGACGATGGCGCCCTCGGTACCGAGGACGTAGTACTTGGGCTTGCGTGCGGCGGCGAGATCGGAGTGCACGAATGTGGCCTGGCGGCCGTCGTTGAAGGTGACAATCACTTCCGCATGATCGGCGTTCGTCGCGTGCAACCACTTGCGCTTGTGGTTCATGCCAGACACGTGCTCGATCGGCGCATCGAAGATGTTCAAGACTTGATCAAGGTAGTGCGAACCCCAATCGAAGATCGCACCGCCGGACACGTCGGCATCGGAGTGCCAGTAGTCGCAGGGTCGGGAGTAGCCGCCGACAAAACTGTCGTATTGGAATACGTCACCGATCGATCCTTCGCGGATCAAGCGACGCATCGTGATGAAGTCACGATCAAAACGACGGTTCTGGTAGACCACTAGCGTCTTGCCCTTGTCAGCGGCGAACGCCAGCGCCGCGTCGCACTCGTCGGCGGTCAGAGCCATGGGCTTTTCCAAGACGACATGCAGGTCACGCTCGAGGGCCTTCATTGCCCAGTCGTGGTGACTGTTCGGGGGAGTGGAGACGACGACGAGATCTAACAGGCCCGAGTCGAGCATCTCTTCGGCATCTGTGAAGCCGGTGAGGTCGGGGGCGAGCTCGCGGGCCGCGTCGATGCGCTCCGGATTGGTGTCACACACGGCGGTCAGCGTGAGTCCGGGCGTGGCCTGCACCGCCTGATTGTGTTCGTGGCCGATGGCGCCGTAGGCGAGAAGACCGACTCTGATTTCTGGCACGTGTGATCCTTTAAGGCGTCGGGAAACAGTGTGTGGTGAGGACCGTGACGTTACCGAAGACCGAGGGTTCGGGCGATTTGGCGGCCGATCGATCGCTGACCTGCGGGATTGGGGTGGAATGCTGCAGAAGCGAAGGGCCCGGACAGCGTGGTGACACCGAAGACCCAGGACTTGTCACCGGCACACACGCCGTGGCCGGTGGTGGATTCTCCGGACGCACCCCAGATCCCGGCGACCGGTTCCCAGCCGAGCGCCGCGGTGGCGAGGATCTGTCCGTTCAGCGTTCCGTTGGCGGTGGACAGATTGCGAGCGGATCCGAACGACGGGGAGAAGAGGTACGGATTGGGCGCCTGCGGAGCCAGAATCGTGTCCCGCGCCCAGCCGAAGTCCGACGGGCTCAAGGTCAAGTAGCGACAAGGTTCTCCCACCGCTGAACGGGTAATGTCGGGGTACGTCATCGGTAGGACGCGAGCACCATCGGCCAATTTCAGGGGCGCGACTTGGGCGCCGGAGGTCAGCGTGCACGAATCACCACCGAGGCATCCGGCGAGCTGGGCGTATTTGGCCGGAAGCCGTCCGGTCAGGGTTTGCACTCCCTCGTTGACGGAATCGAATCGACTCAGCGGCAGGGTGCTCGCAGAAGCGACGGGGCAGTTGAAGCTCAGTGCGCAGGTGCTGAGAATCGAGGTGAATCCGATGTCGTTGCCCCCGGCGGACAAGGCGACGATGTCGATCGGGCGGTTACCGATGATCGCTTGGACCTGCTCGATCTGACTTGTCTCTTGCCCGGCGAACGGGAAGGGGCCGAGCACTCCGGTCAAAATCGTCGCTCCCGAGCAGGACACGTCGATCACCGTGACCGAGGATTTCTTAGATGAGTTTTCCAGCTCAAGGGCCGCTTGCACGGGCCCGGCGTGGACGCTTCGCTTGCAGGCAACGTCGTCGTAGTAGGGGTCGAATTCCCCATTGGGATCGCGAATCCAGGCGTCGATGTTGCGTGGGTTGCCGTCCCCTGACGCGTAGGAATCACCGAGGATGACGAACAGGTAGTCGATGACGTCGGCGTTCATCCACTGGAAGTCGACATCCGATGCTCCCGACCTGACCTCGAGCTTGAATCGGTAGGAGCCCTCCTGCAGGTAAATGTTCCGCTTGCAGGTCTTCTTCGTCAATTTTCGCCAACGAACACGCTCGATCTGTTCTTTGCCGCGGTAGATCCTCCACTGGTATTCGTTTCCTTGGCTCTTGCACGCATCAAGGGTGACCGCGTATCCGCGTGGATTCAGATACCAGGATTGAACCCCGTTGATGAGCCGTTCGGCTGGCTGTGCAATCTGATTACCGGCGCCCTCAAATTTTGCCGAGGGTACTGCTCCGAGTGGTCGTTTCGCGGGTACTCCACCGTCACCGTCGATGAAGCCGTCACCGTCGACATCTTTGGACTGCGGAACCATCCGCCAGTCGCCC
>RGQW01000291.1 GCA_010029945.1 Actinomycetota bacterium
GACCGGGGTGGGGCCGGTCAGATTGACGGGCCCGCTGATGTCGTCGTTGTCGAGCAGGAACGTCAAGGCGTTGACTTCATCGCGCAGCGAGATCCACGACCAGTACTGAGTTCCCGGGCCGAGGCGGCCGGCGAGGTTCAATCGGACGGACGGGATGAGCGGGCCGAAGGCACCCCCGGAACCACCGGACGTCCCGCCGACCGCGACTTTCAGGATGGACACCAGGGGTCCGATCGTGCTGTCGGGCGCGCTCACGACGAGCCCGGTGCGGGCGTGGACCACCCGGATTCCTGCGGCGATTGCGGGTTCGGCGGCCGCTTCCCAGGCACGCACCACGTCGGCGAGGAAGCCGGTCCCGGCCGGTGCTGATTCGTCGACGGCGTGGTCACCGGTGTCGCCGTACCACCCGATGGCCGACCCGGCGATCAACGCACGGGGCGGAAGGTCCAGTTCGGTCATCGCGCGCACGATGGTGTGTGTGCCGTTCACCCGCGAATCCAGGATCAGTTTTTTGTAGTCATCGCTCCAGCGGTGGTCGCCCACTCCGGCACCGGCGAGGTGAACGACGGCCTCGACTCCGGCGAGGGCATCGAGATCGACGGTCCCGGCGGTGGGGTCCCAGGACGCCTCATCCGGCGCGGTGGCGGGGCGTCGAACGAGGCGGATGACGTCGTCTCCGCGGGCCCTCAGGTGGGGCACCAGGGCCGATCCGATGAGCCCTGACGCTCCGGTGATGGCGATTTTCATACCCTAAGCATGTCGCATAACGGCCCCACGGGCTTGTCGGCGTGCGGCTTGTTCGGGCTAAGCGAAAACGGTGTAGGCCACGACGCCCACCGCCTGGACCACGAGGAGATTGACGACGTTGCTCGCCATCAGGTTGTGCACCACTTCGGAGTTTCCGTCGGTTCCGGCTTTGCGGTGCGCGGCGAAGGAGGAGAAGAACGTCGTGAGTTCGGGCAGGCTCGTTGCAACGGCCGTCAGTACACCGAGAATGACGGCCGGAACGGCGAAGGCAACGCCGAGTTCGTACACCGAATCACCGAGGACGTCGCCGAGGAAGTACAGACCGACGAGCCCGGCGATCACGATGAGAACCTGCAGCACGATGTGCGAGCGTCGTCCGCTCCACGGTTTCTGTGCGCTCTCGGATTGCGACGGCCCGGACACTTCCTGCCGTGAGCGCATGACGCGCATGTAGGCGATGTACCCGGCAACTAAGGCAATGCCGCTCCACAGGGCGCTGTCTTGGCCGGTGACGAGCAGCAGCACCGGCACGACGATGCTGCCGGCGACCACCGCCTGCTCGAACCGGAATCGTGAGCCGACGATCCGACGCAATTGACCGAACAGCACCGCCGCGACGGTGGCGAGCAACG
>RGQW01000292.1 GCA_010029945.1 Actinomycetota bacterium
TAGGCAACATGATTGGCCCAGCTGCCCGCTCGGAAGTCGATGATGTAGTGACCGGTCTCATGGGCGAGCACCTCTTGTGACGGACAGCCCTCAGTAACGATGGTCCTGGTTGACGGGTCGTAGTAGGCCAACGAGTTCGTACTCAAGCTCGTCTCCGACAGGATGAGGCCCGGCAGCGGGATACCGCGGGGCGTCAACCAGGAGTCGAGCAGCTGAACGGTGAGCTCGGAGCACGACGGCGTCGCGTTTTGAGCCTGGTCGGACACGGGAGGCTCTGTCTGCGTCTCCGAGTCTGCGAACGTGAGGTCGACCTCTCCCGGCGTGAGCTCGACGCCGGCTGCGACGTCATCGTCATGCGTCCCATGGTCGTGTTGGTGGTCTTGGTTGTGTTGAGTCTCGCGCTCGACGCTGACCTCTCGGCCGGGTTGAGAACGATCGGTCGCACCGTTGCGAACAGAGTGATCGAACTTGCCGAAGAAACGGTGTTCCTTGCCGCCGACCCATCGCGACGTGCTCTGCGAGAGCACTATCGCGTCAGCAGAACTCGTTCCGGAAGCGGCATCGCTGGTGGTTCCAGAACGAGTGGTGAGGGCAACCGACAGCCCGCCGAGGAGCAGAACACTTGCGGTGAGAATGACGAATCGAATTCGGGGGGTCATGCCCCCATCGGTCGGCAGCCATCGGGAACACCCCTAGACCGATGCGACCTTGATCACAGCGATGGTGCGCCTTCGCTCCTCAGGTTGATGAGACACCAGTGGATGAGATCAACCTCGGGCGGACACTGGATCGACGCCTCGGAGGTCGTGCTGTTCGGAACCGGACACTGAGGTATTCACCAACAGCGTTCTGAGGATGTTCATCCAAGGGTTGGTGCGCGCAAATACCGTCCGGGCAGGAAGCGGCGACGTCGGCGACGATAAGGGGGACCTGACCGGTGACCGATGTTCAGGGTCGGCGCGTGAGAGTCAGGTGAAGCCGTTCGTGACAGCGCGTTCGCGCAGTGAGTGGCCGATGTCAGGCGGCGGTGAGTGGCCCGCCGAGCATCGGGCCGGGGAACCTGAGTATCTGTGCGTCGCCGATATCGGCGACATCCATGGTTGCAGCAAGGGCGCTCTTGGCAAGGTTCATGCGGCGGGCTCGCCGCTCATCAAGCTGGAAGTTGATGACCGAATCGTTGTTGAAATCGATGTCACTCACAGTCAGGTCTCCTTGGGATGTCACCCGTTGTTACGTGACCTGAGTATCGGGAACCGCGACGCCAACTGCCAGAGTGATTTGTCCCGATCGTTGACGGCTACTCGACAACGATGAATGACGCGAAGATCTCGTCGGCGGCCGCCAGATCGCG
>RGQW01000293.1 GCA_010029945.1 Actinomycetota bacterium
TTCCTGGACCTGATCAGGTTCCTGCCCGAGGTGCACCCGTCTCAGTACGGGGCCCTCGTCGACGGCATCCCCCTGGTGGGCCTGCAGGAGGTCCGCACCTTGAACGACCAAGCCCAAGCCTTGCGGCTGGTGGTACTGGTGGATCGGCTGTACGACCGAGACGTGCCGGTTGTCGCCAGCGGCGTACCGCTCGATGCACTGTTCTCGACACAGCTGCTCACCAGCGGTTATCGAAAGAAGTATTACCGAGCGATCTCACGCATCGTGGCGCTAGCGCGGCAGGGCCGTGAGCGCATCGCCTGATGGTTGAATGACAGCATGGAAATAGACAGCATCCTGTCCGGACTCGGAGCCGGAATCGTCATCGGCTTGATCGCGCGCATCATCGTGCCCAGCATGCAACCCATCGGTTGCCTCATGACGATCCTCATCGGTGTTGTCGGTGGCGCTGCGGGAGGGCTTATCGGCTCCGCAGCGAACTGGGGTTTCTGGCTGACGTTCGCAACGCAGATCGTGATCGCCGCGGTCCTTGTAGCCATCGTCGCGGCGTTGTTCCGCAAAGGCGACTCCACGCCCTAGGGCCGGCAGTCCCTCCCAGTCGACCTCCCAGCCGACCCTCTACGGTGACCGCATGACCACTGCGAACCGTCAAATCACCCTCGCTCGCCGCCCCGAAGGACAACTCGCTGAATCGTGCTTTTCTCGAAGCGATGACAACCCGGCGCCCACCCCCGGTGCGGGCGAGGCGCTCGGCAAAGTCGAGTGGCTGTCCATCGATCCGACCATCCGGATGTGGATGGCCATGGATACCTACCTACCGGCAATCGAAATCGGCGCCCCCATCAGAAGCGCCGGCCTGGTTCGCGTCGTGGAGTCTGACAACCCCGCCCTTCCCGTCGGAACACTGGTGTTCGCCACTCCCGGCTGGCAGGAGTACGCCATCGTCACCGAGCGCGATCAAGTGGTTCCCGACGGCGTCGACCCGACGGCAGCACTGAGCATCTTCGGAATCACCGGCATCACCGCCTACTTCGGTCTACTCGACATCGGGCGACCAGCGGAGGGAGAGACGGTGGTTGTGTCCGGGGCCGCGGGATCGACGGGGTCGATCGCCGGTCAAATCGCGAAGATCAAAGGCTGCCGGGTCGTCGGCATCGCTGGGTCAGACGAGAAGTGTTCCTGGTTGACCAATGAACTCGGCTTCGACGCCGCCATCAACTATCGATCAGAGAACGTTGCGGCGAAGCTTCGTGAGACCTGCCCCGACGGAATCGATGTTTACTTCGACAACGTCGGCGGTGACATTCTGGAAGCGGCCATCGGCCATCTTGCCCTGCGGGGCCGTGTGGT
>RGQW01000294.1 GCA_010029945.1 Actinomycetota bacterium
TAATGAGCCACCTGTGATTACCGCCACGACCCTTTCAAACGATAATGGGTCAATAAACGTAACCTTTAGTGAGCCAGTCTACATTAGCGCGGATGCTTCCAATACCCTCCCCTTAGAGGTGAGTGACTTTGCCCTTTCCATAACTGGTGGAACAGCGACACTTTCCTCAACCACTCCATCAAGTATATCGGTTAATGGTAATACTTATACCCTAGGTCTTCCTATCTCGGGAGCAATAAATGGTAGTGAGACTGTTACGGTAGTTCCAATTATTAACTCCATTTATGATTCAGGCTCAGCGACAGCCTCAACCACCCAATCCAATAATACAGTGAGCCTACACGGTGATTCAGATGCTGACGGGGTGAATGATATATTGGATCAATGTGCAAATACACCAAACGGAGAATCCGTAGATGTTAATGGGTGTGCGGAGAGTCAGAAAGACCCAGACAATGACGGGATAACTGGGTTAAACGATAACTGTCCTACAGTAGCTAATGCAAACCAAGCCGATACAGACGGCGATGGCGTGGGTGATGTATGTGATAATTGTAAAGAGACCGCTAATTCAAATCAATTAGATACCGATGGTGATGGATCAGGAAACGCTTGTGATGATGATGATGATAATGATGGAGTTCCAGATACACAGGACGCTTTTCCAACTAATGCACAAGAGAGTGTAGACAGTGATGGAGATGGAATCGGTGATGAGCAGGATCCCGATGCTGATAATGATGGTATAGCCGATGAGGATGACAACTGTATTACAGTTGCCAATACCGATCAGGCTGATATGGACAATGATGGTATTGGTGATGTTTGTGATACAGATGCCGATGGAGATGGTTATAGTAATGTAGATGAAACAAGCTGTGATAGTAATCCTTTAAATGCAAGTTCTACGCCAAGTGATTTAGATGGAGACTTTATCCCTGACTGTATTGATAGTGATATAGATGGAGACGGTTATGAAAACACCAATGATCTCTTTCCATTAGATAAATCAGAGTGGATAGATAGTGACAATGACGGTATTGGAGACAACGCTGATAAAGATGATGATAACGACAACTGGCTAGATACTGATGAGTTAGAGTGTGGTACAGATCCATTAGATAGTAATGATACTCCACTAGACACCGATGGAGACAAAGAGGCAGACTGTGTTGATCTAGATGATGATAACGATACCTATCCTGATACCGATGATGCCTTCCCATTAGATGCTACCGAGTGGATTGATAGTGATCAGGATGGTATAGGGAACAATGCTGATACAGATGATGATAACGATGAGTATTTAGATCAAGACGA
>RGQW01000295.1 GCA_010029945.1 Actinomycetota bacterium
ACCAAGGACATGTTCTGGGCCACCGTCGGTGGAATGGGTTTGACAGGAGTTATCGTCGAAGCGACGTTCCATCTCCTTTCGATCGAAACGTCGAGCATGAGTGTGGACACCGTGCGGTGCCACGACCTCGACGACGTGATGGCCCGCATGATCGAGGGCGATGACGACTACCGGTATTCGGTCGCATGGATCGACAGCGTCGCACCGTCGGGTCGGGGTGTGCTCACCAGAGGTGATCACGCTCGCCGTGAGCAGTTGACGCGTAAGCAGATGGATGCACCTCTCGCGTACGCGACACCGGCCTTGCCGAGCGCTCCTGCTTTCATCCCGAACGGCTTGTTGAACTCCGCGTCTGTGCGCGCGTTCAACGAGGCGTGGTTCCGCAAACACCCGAAGAGCCGATCGAATGAGATCCATTCGATTCCGGGTTTCTTCCACCCACTCGATGGGGTGCGCGATTGGAATCGGGTGTATGGACCGCAGGGCTTCCTGCAGTATCAGTTTGTTGTTCCCGATGAGGCTGGATGGATCGTCGAGCGCACGCTCTCTCGACTGCGAGATGCTGGTGCTCCTAGCTTCCTGACAGTTCTGAAGCGATTCGGGCCTGCCAACCCCGCTCCCTTGTCCTTCCCTCACGCTGGATGGACGCTGGCGGCAGATGTGCCGGCGGGCAATGAAGCCCTGGCTCCGATCCTCGATGAACTCGACGAACTCGTCGCCGAAGCGGGCGGTCGGTTGTACTTCGCGAAAGACTCCCGTCAATCGCCCTCGATGGTGGCGCGCACGTATCCACGACTGGCGGAGTGGCACAGTGTCCGCGATCGGATGGACCCGCGGGGAGTATTCACGTCCGACTTGGGAAGAAGGTTGTCGCTGTGATCGATGCTGTTGGTGAGCCCCAGTCGGTGCTCGTGCTCGGCGGGTCGAGTGAAATCGCGCTCGCGACGGTTGAGGCCTTGCCGCGGACCCGGCTTCGTCGAGTGGTGTTGGCGGGGCGACCGTCGGCAGAAATCGACCGCGCTGCGGCGCACCTGGGTGCGTTAGGCATTCCCTCGGTGGAAACGACCCTGTTCGACGCAGCCGACACCGGCAGCCACGGTGCGTTCGTTGATGGTGTTTTCGATGACGGGGATGTCGACATCGTGCTGTTGTGTTTCGGCGTCTTGGGAGATCAAGCGGAAGCGGAAGCCGATCCGACGAAAGCCGTGGAGGTTGCCACGGTCAACTACACGGGCGCGGTAAGTGTCGGGCTGAATGTCGCACAACGCTTGCGCCGGCAAGGCCACGGAAAACTCG
>RGQW01000296.1 GCA_010029945.1 Actinomycetota bacterium
CGTCGACGAACGACGCAACGATCATCCGGTCCAGCCCTGGACGCGCACCCGGTGCTTCGTCGACCACCGTGAGTTCGAACCCGTCAAACACCTCGCGAAGGTGATCGATCGCGGCGGCAACGGACAAATCGGGGGCGAAGCGGTAGTTGACGGTGACGATGCATTCGTCGGGAATGACATTGCCCGCGACACCTCCGCGAATTCCGACGGCGTTCAATCCCTCCCGGTATCGAAGGCCGTCCACCGTAGGTTCTCGCGGCACATAGCCGTTCAAGCGGTCAAGAATCTCGCCGGCACTATGCACCGCATTACTTCCTTGCCACGATCGCGCGCTGTGGGCGCGTTCCCCTGGAACTCGCACGTCCACCCGGATCGTTCCCTGACATCCGCCTTCCACGATGCCGTTGCTTGGCTCCATGACGATGGCGACGTCGGCTTCAACAACCGATGGATCCTCCGCGACGAGGCGGGCCAAGCCATTGTGAACGGCCGCCACTTCCTCACAGTCATAGAAGATGAAGCGAACACCGACCGAGGGCGTACGCATCTCGTAAGCGAGTTTCAACGCAACGGCCACTCCGCTCTTCATGTCACACGCGCCGAGTCCGTACAGCCGTCCACCGTCGAGCCGGTGCGGCACGTTGCCCGCCGCCGGGACGGTATCGAGGTGTCCCGCGATGATGACGCGCGGTGCAAGGCCCCGCGTCTGAGCGATGATCGCGTTTCCCGAGCGATGGACCGATAGGTGGCCGCACTCCCCCAAGGCAGCTTCGACCAGATCGGCGATCTCCTGCTCGTGGTGAGACTCACTCGGAATATCCACCAGGGCGGTGGCGATCTCGACGACGTCTGCGGAAAGGTCCAACGGCACGTGGATACGGTAGCCCGATGAGCAATTCATCTGTCGTCGAGGAACTCATCCCGGTCTCCGGTCCGGCATCAGGCTTAGGTTTGGCGACCGTCGACGGGGACACCATCCTCGACGTCTGGTTTCCACGACCCAGCCTCGGTGCAGAGCCCATGGACGTCGCGTCGTTAGACGCAGGAACACGCAGCGACGAGCTCCGCGGAGTGCGAACCGTGGCAGTGCGCACCGTCATCGACGATCTGGCCGCCCCTCCCGTCGACGCGGCGGACGCCTACCTTCGACTCCATCTACTGTCCCATCGCCTCGTAGGCCCCCGCACCATGAACCTCGAGGGAATCTTCGGCACGCTGCCCTTGAACGCCTGGACCAACCTCGGCCCCGTCGAACCCACGCGTGTCAACGACGTGCACCTACGTGCTCGA
>RGQW01000297.1 GCA_010029945.1 Actinomycetota bacterium
CTTGAACTGGTGGGCGCCAACCTGAAGGGCACCATGTACACACCGGGTGGCGCCGCGTCGGGCGAACCCGTGGGCGACGCCCACATCGGCCTCGAGCGGATCACTGAGGAAGTGTGGTGCACCGATGACGATCGCAACAACGCTCCCGAGGCTGACAAGGACGAGAACGGCAATCCCTTCTGGTGTGTCGGCGAGTGGTACGAGTGGCTCGGCGGCTCCAACACCGCACAGTTCGGCTCGAACAAGGGAGCCTTTGCTCTCAGCATCGTGGAGCCTGGTGACTATCGCTTGCGCGTCGAGGTGCCGTGGAACTGGTCGAACCCCGAAGTGGAGCTGGCGCCGTTCAACGTTGACTTCACCGTGGCGGAAACCAGCACGTGCGCTGTGGGGAACACTGACCCGGAGAACTGCGATGTGTCGGGCATCATTGACCCGGCCTTCACGCCGGTACCCGACACGGCGCTATATGCCGGTGAGTATCCGTCACCAACGATCTCTGGCACCCTGTACGACAAGGACGGCACGGCCGTTGTTGGCGGTGGGTGGATCTCGGTGCATGATGCCGACACCGGGGAGTGGATCACCGGATCCGGCACGGTGTGGAACGGTGCCCGCAAGGGTCGTTTCGCGGTCAGCCTCGATGAGGGCACGTACAACGTCGAGTTCCACCCCAACTGGGAGAACCGTGACGCCGGCGTCCGCAACGTGGTGAGCGGCGTCACAGTGACCTCAGCTGGGATTATCGACCCGGCGTTCGACTACGACGGTGGATGCCCGGAGGGCACCAGCACGACAGACCAGGACACCTGTTTGAGGAGCCCGGCTATCGACGGCCCCGTGCTCTATCGCGCAGATGATTGCGATGATGCCAGCTGTGCCGAGCCCATGCCGTGGGCGCATGCAGAAGCGCTCAGCTGCACAAGCACCACAATCAGCCGAGACAACTGCCAGACCTGGGTCGACTGGGGGAACACCGAAGATGACGGCGCGCTCAAGATGGCGCTGGACGATGGGTCGTACCTGCTGCGAGTGTTCCCCAACTGGGATCTGAAGCAGACCCGCGAGATGGAACTTGAGGTGGTCGTCGCTGGAGGCGTGATGACGGAGTGCACCTACGGGTTTGGTGGCCCGTGTCTCGACGCGGAGGGGGCATTCTCCGCTGACTTCGATGCTGTTCCGCCGAATGTGTTCATCCGGGTGGAAGGAGTCGGCGGTCACACCGTCGATAGCAGCCGGTACGTGATCATCGAATCGTGTGACGCGAGCGACTGCTCAGGAACAAACGAGGAA
>RGQW01000298.1 GCA_010029945.1 Actinomycetota bacterium
ACTCACCTACGCAGGACAACGAGACACACTCGGACGCTACGCCGACCACAGGCCCGACTCAGGACGACGTACCTGATGCGGCACACACCAACGCCGATCAGGAAGCAGCCACCGAAACATCGACCTCCGATGCGGCCGGTGACGACACGGGGACACTGGGCACGGACGGCGCAACCGGAGCCGACGAGCCCCCACCGCCCAAGGTGCGTCGTGGCAACCCCGATCCCTGGTGGAAGTTGTGGGCGCGACCGATCATCGAGGAACCCCACGAATCAGCGCCCGATGAAGCCCCTACCCAGGATCATGCGCTGGCTGCTGCCTACGACGAGGAAGGCGCCGGGGTCGTTCTTCCCAAGGACGTTCCCGCAGAAATCCAATCGGAGGAACCAGCCAAGGCAATTGCGGTCACCGAGCGAACAATCGCCGTGGGTCAAGGCGGTGGGCTCGGACCGCTCGATGGCACGCCATGTTCACGCTGCGGTTTTCGCAACCTAGCCACGGCTCACTTCTGCGCCCGATGCGGACTTGATTTCGCCGTCGTCGCGCGAGCGACCACGTCGACACAGCAGACCCCGCAGGAGAGCGATACAGCTGAGCGCCCACCTAAACGCACAGACTGGGCGCTCATCGGTTTCATCGCTTTCCTGATAGCTGTCCTGCTGTTCGTGCTGTTGTCACCGAAACCCAATCCCATCTTCACTGCGGTCTCGAATGGTTTTCGCGCGGTCTCCTATTGGGTCGCACCCACAGCTGGAAGGTCTGCTCCCTTCGACGCTATCCAGGCGTCCTCGACCGGGTTTGGCTCACCCGCAACTGCTCTCGCCGGAAACACGACCGCCACGTACTGGGCATCCGCGATTTCACCAAACTTCGGAGCCGGCACCACCATCAATTTCCGACTCGTTGACAACTACACCCTGGACCGGATGTTGATTCAACCGGGAATTCAAAATGGTGTTCTGGATGTCCGGGCCCTGGCTACTCCGGAGCAAATCCGGTTGACCTTTTTCAAAGCTGTCGTGGAGGACGAGGATCCCGCATCAGAGGTCGTCGACGTATCGACTACGGAGACGGACATCTCTGGCGAGTTCGACATCGGCGCTTCAGCCTGCCCGCAACTCCTGCAACCCACCGCAAACACTTCCACCGCGAGTCCTTCTGCCGATCCCTCGGCGAGCGCCTCGGTCTCCTCGTCCGCAAGCCCCGCCGCAAGCCCGTCTGACAGCACGCCGGCAATCTCCACGGTCTCCCCCACGCCGAGCCCGACCCCCAGCCCGACTTCCCGTCCAA
>RGQW01000299.1 GCA_010029945.1 Actinomycetota bacterium
CTGTGGTTGCGGCTCCGGTCGCATCAGCTCCGGTTGCTGCCGCATCGACATCGGTTGATGCCGGTTACGTGACTCCGTTGGTTCGCAAGCTGGCAGCCGAGGCTGGAATCGATTTGACCCGCCTAACTGGAACCGGTGTTGGCGGTCGCATTCGCAAAGCCGATGTTCTCGCTGCCGTGGAGGCACGCGGTGGTACCACAGCGCCACCGGCACAACCCTCACTACAACAGCCAGCAGCACCGGCGGCCGCTCCGGTCCCGGTAGCGAGCAGCGCACCCACGGCCGCACAGACAGCACCGTCGGCTTCGCCGACGACCGCCGAACCATCCGCGCTGCGCGGGCGAACCGAGAATCTCAGCAGGCTTCGCCGAGTCATCGCCGAACGCATGGTCGAGTCGCTGCAGACGTCCGCTCAGCTGACCACCGTGGTCGAGGTGGATGTCACCCGCATCGCTGCCCTACGCGGCCGAATCAAGGCCGACTTCGAGTCACGCGAGGGCGTCAAACTGTCGTTCCTTCCGTTCTTCTGCAAAGCCGCCGTCGAAGCGCTGAAGGTGTACCCGCAAATCAACAGCTCCATCGACATGGACGCCGGCACCATCACCTACCACGAGTCCGAGAACCTCGGCATCGCCGTGGACACCGACCGCGGACTCCTGGTTCCCGTCGTCCGCGACGCAGGTGACTTGAACATCGCCGGCATCGCGCGGCGGATCGCCGACCTCGCCGAACGCACCCGAACCAACAAAGTCGGACCTGACGAACTCTCCGGCGGCACGTTCACCGTCACGAACACCGGAAGCCGTGGCGCGCTGTTCGACACTCCCATCATCAACATGCCGCAGGTCGCGATCCTGGGGACCGGCTCGGTCGTCAAGCGGCCGGTCGTCATCAGCGAAGGTGGGCAAGATGTCATCGCGATTCGATCGATGGTCTACCTGTCGCTCTCCTACGACCACCGGATCGTTGACGGTGCCGACGCCGCTCGATTCCTCAGCACCATCAAGTCTCGCCTGGAGGAAGGCGCGTTCGACGCCGAGCTCGGTGCGTAGCGCTCCGTAATGTTCATCACCGGCATCTGGTTCGTCGGGTCGATGGTGGGCATCATCCTCGTCGCACGCTTCGCCCTCTACATTCCCGCGCGGAAGTTGGCGCACGCCGGTGGGCTCTCGCAATCAGCAACCGGCCAACTGCTGGGTTACCTCACCAGCGCACCCGAACTCGTCGCCACGGTTTTCGTCGCCTCCACCGGACTGTTCACGGTGGTAAGCACGAACATCCTCGGCAGCA
>RGQW01000300.1 GCA_010029945.1 Actinomycetota bacterium
GTGGGTCGCCGGGGACTCGAACCCCGAACCTACGGAATCCCCCTTTAGGGGTGCATGACTGTTCGTAGTTGTGCATTCCTAGGGGGTTTCAGTGCAACGGGGTGCGTTGTTGTGCAGCCCCGTTACTGACCAAACTACTGACCAAAGTGGGTTCAGTTGCCAGGTTTCCCCGTGGATTGTGGGTCGCCGGGGACTCGAACCCCGAACCTACGGATTAAAAGTCCGCAGCTCTACCATTGAGCTAGCGACCCGGCCGGCTCAGGCTACCTGCACCGCATACGCAGCATTCGCAGCACTCACGTATCAATAGATACTTGGCACGGCTGGCGGCACTGTCACAGTCGGCAGATGCGGGTCACGAATTTCTTGGGGTTGACCGCCGCCGACTCTCGACCGCTCTTCCAGTATTCGAAGTGCAGGTGCACCGCTCCCGGAGAGCCGCTGTCACCCATCGTGCCGATTACTTGTCCAGCGACGACTTTGTCTCCACCACTAATGAAGACTTCGTCCATGTGTCCGTAGTAGTACTTCGGTCCACTCGCACCCTTCAGAACGATTTGCAGGGCGCCGTTGGCTTGCCGCTTGGTCCGATTGATACGTCCATCTTCGACCGCAAAAATGGGGGTCCCGCGATCAGCCGCGAGGTCGATCCCTCGATGCTTCCGGCTGCCACGGCTCACCCCCCAACCATCGCCGACCCAGAAGCTCTTCGTCGGACAGACCTTCTTTCCCACGGGAGTCGGCGACGCCCATCGGCCATCCAGATCCTCAGGAGCCCCGAGGGATCCGCCGCCTTCGCTCGGGTGATCTGCGGCAGCCTGCGGTGCCACCGCAAGTGCTGATGCGGCCACGACACCTAACCCCGCCAGTACCGCGCCGATGCGTGTCATCACAGTCTCGGGCACGAGATCAGACGTTACCTTCCCGTTATCTGGAGTGCACATCCGAAGTGCAGGTCGGGTGTGCAGGCCCAGCGTGAAACGCGAAGTTAGACGATTGTGGCGCGGGCGACGATCGCGTCGGCCATCTTTTGGGCGCTGCCTGCATCGAAGGCAAAGAACAAGGACGGCTCGATGAGTTCGAGTTCAAGGACCATCGGCGCTCCATTGTCATCGTCGACAAGATCCACGCGCGCGTACAACACATCGCCCGGCGGAGCCGCTTCGAGCGCCGCCCTCGCGACGACGAGTTGCTGCTCACCGACCTCTCGATGGTCGATGTCTTCCGCAAGGTAGAGACCTTCGACCCATTCGCCGCTGCCGTCGCGACGAAGCAAGGGTCCCTTGCTTA
>RGQW01000004.1 GCA_010029945.1 Actinomycetota bacterium
ACGACGCTGGGGTTCCGGGCTTGCCGTCGATCTCGACGAGGCACAGCCGGCACGACCCGAACGCCTCGAGCGAATCCGTTGCGCACAACTTGGGTACGGATGTTCCGGATAGGGCAGCGGCACGCATCACCGACGTTCCCGCAGGCACGTCGACGGGTACTCCATCGATGAGCACCGTGACCGTGGAGTCCGCATCGACAGCAGGCGTACCGAGATCCCGCTGATCATCGACGCGATCGCCGAGCACGGTCATCTCACTCACCTCCCGCCGCGTGTTGGAAATCCTCCGGGAAATTATCAAGGGCGCTCAACACGGGCATCGGAGTCAGGCCCCCCATCGCACACAAGGATCCATCGGTCATGACTTCGCACAGATCCCTGAGTACGTCCTCATGGAATGCAGCATCCTCGCCACCACGTATGCGGTCAATCACTTCGACTCCCCGGACCGAACCGATTCGACACGGCGTGCACTTGCCGCATGATTCCTCTGCGCAGAACTCCATGGCGAATCGAGCCTGGGCCGCCATGTCGACGGTGTCGTCGAACACCACGAGTCCCCCGTGGCCGAGCATTCCTCCGGACTCGGCCAGCGTTTCGTAACCCATCGGGACATCGAGGCGATCCGACGGCAGGTAGGCACCCAGGGGGCCACCGATTTGAACGGCGCGGACACCTCTGCCGCTGAGCGTTCCACCGCCGAAGTCATACACCAGTTCGTGCGCGCTGATGCCGAAGGCGGATTCCACGATTCCACCCCGGGCAACGTTGCCCGACAGCTGGAACACCTGCGTTCCATGCGATGCGTCAGTTCCCAACGCCGCGTACGCGCTGCTCCCGCGAGCCAGAATCGACGGGACACTCGCGATGGTCAACACATTGTTGATCACCGTCGGGGTTCCGAACAGACCCTCAATCGCCGGAAGCGGGGGCTTGGTTCGCACCATGCCTCGGCGCCCTTCGATGCTTTCCAGCATGGCCGTCTCTTCCCCGCACACGTACGAGCCCGCGCCGATGCGGATCTCGACATCGAACGAGACGAGCGATCCCAGAATTCCCTCACCGAGCCATCCATTGGCGCGGGCGATGTCGACCGCTTGTGTCATGACCGAGATGGCATCGGGGTACTCCGAGCGCACGTACACGATTCCGCGGTCGGCGCCGACGGCGTGAGCGGCGATCGCCATCCCTTCCAAGAGCAGGAACGGATCCCCTTCCATCACCATTCGATCGGCGTACGTGCCGCTATCTCCCTCGTCGGCGTTGACGCAGATGTACTTGTGTGCGGGCGCCGTCGCAGGTTCTCCACGGTGTGGACTGGCGGGAGTTTCGGCCACTGTTCTCCACTTGATTCCGGCGGGAAAGCCGGCACCTCCTCGACCGCGCAGGCCGGAGTCGATAACGGTGTCGACCACGTCTGACGCCGACATGGCGAGCGCGGCGCGCAAACCCACCATTCCTCCGTGCGCGAGGTAGTCCTCCGGGTCGATGGGGTCCGTGATGCCCATCCGCTCGAATATCCACCGGTCTTGACGCGCGAGGAAGTCGATGTCCTCGACCCGACCGACGAAAGTTGACAAGACTCCCTCACCGGTCACCTCATCGGGCGTGACGTTGCTCCACCCAATGCGGGCGCCGTCATCGTCGACCCGCTCGACCAGTGGTTCCAGCCACAACAGTCCGCGACTACTGGTTCGCACGACCGTGTGACCGTGGTCGACGAGGGCGTCGGCCACCTCGTCGGCGCCCACGGAACGGGCCGCCGAGTCCCGCGGAACGAACCACACCGTCATGGTGACCCCTGAAGAGATCCGCGCACCATCGATTCCACCTTCTCGACCGTGGCACGGCCGACGAGGACCCCGCCTACCAGGGCTGCGGGTGCGAGGGCGCAGTTGCCGAGGCAGAAGACGGGCTCGTCGGCACCGGTCGCCTCGGCAAGCTCGGCAGATTCGCCACACCGGCGTTCCCAGTCGCGCTTGAGCTCTCGACCACCGACCGATTGACACGCCTCGGCTGCACACAACCGCACCGGCACGTCCGGCGGCGGACTGGTTCGAAGATCGGCGTAAAAGGTCAGCACACCATGAACGTCCGCTCGCGAGACATTGCATGCGTCGGCAATGAGGCTCACGGCCTCCGCGGGGACGTAGCCGAAACGATCCTGTACTGCTTGCAACGACACGAGTACCGGTCCGGGGCCCGTGGACGTCTCGGCGAGAAGAGCCATTGCGGACTCCTGCGACCACGTGGCGAACCGAGCTGGTGTGGTGGTCATGAGTTCACCCACTGGCCACCGGAATAGATGTTCATCCGGTCATCACGGGCGAAGCCGGCCAAAAGAAGGTCGTGTCGTCGCGCCGTGTCGACAGCCAGCGTTGTCGGGCCGGACACAGCCACGATGGCTCCGACACAAGCGCTCAATGCCTTGGCGACAATCTCGTAGGAAACGCGACCGCTCACCACGAGCACGTAGTCGGTCAGGGGTACTAGGTCATCCATGAAGGCTCGACCGATCACCTTGTCCACGGCGTTGTGTCGACCGACGTCTTCCCGGACGTGCAGCACGTTTCCGTTCGGCTCGACAAGAGCGGCCGCGTGCAAAGACCCGGTCAGGTCGAACATCTTCTGTCGCGTTCGCATCTGTCGGGTGAGGTCGAGTGCCTGGGCAGGCTGCACGCGCCAATCGGCCGTGTGCAGCGGGGCGTACGGCTCCGCGACAGCGTCCACGACATCGGCGCTACACACTCCGCAGGAACTCGAGGTGACGTAGGCACGCGGCCGCGGAGGCTCGATCCCCGGCTTCAGTCGCACGTGCACGCTGTCAATCTCGGGCGGATCGTCTTCTGGTGCATCGACTTCGGCAAGCTCTTCGCGCGTCCCGCGCGCTGCGGTGGCCGCTACTTTGATCTCGGCGATGTCATCGACCTCTCGCAGGCCTGCCTCGCTGACCAACCAGCCCGCGGTGAGCTCCGCATCGTGACCAGGGGTGCGCATCGTCGTGGCAACTACCTCACCGCCCACGACAATTGTCAAGGGTGCTTCCACGACCACACGGTCGACCCGATCGACTCGATTCACCGTCGGAGCAGACGACGCTTCATCGTGCTCAGGGAGTGCGATGTCGGCAAGCCGAATCGTCGGCCGCGGACTCGTCGTCTGGCTCACTGCTAAAACAACCCGACAACCTGGCCGTCGACCATGTCGATGCGCTCACTCGACGGCACACGCGGCAAACCCGGCATCGTCATGATGTCCCCGCATACGACGACGACGAAGCCGGCTCCCGCTGCCAGACGAACCTCGCGAATGTTCATCGAATGCCCCGAGGGTGCACCTAGCAGCGACGGATCGGTGGAAAACGAATACTGCGTCTTGGCGATACACACCGGCAGGTGGCCGTACCCCTCGGTCGTCAACTCACGGAGCCGGGCACGAACTTTGCTATCGGCGGTGACTTCTGATGCGCCGTAGATCGTCGTGGCGACAGCTTCGATCTTTTCCCACAGGGAAGCGTCGTCCGGGTAGACGAAGGAGTGGTGTCCAGCGTCCGCTGCCCGCTCGTCGGCATCACAAATGTCCACGACAACGGAGGCGAGGTCAGCGGCCCCGACTCCACCGTCGGCCCAGTGGTTTGCCAGGACGATCGGCACGTTCATTGATTCGACGTGCGTGCGAAGGAGATCGATTTCCGCATCGGTGTCGGTGAGGAACTTGTTGATAGACACCACAGCAGGGACGCCGAAGTGATCGCGCACGTTGGTGATGTGCCGCTCCAGATTGACCAGGCCCGCCTTCAGCGCGTCCAGGTTCTCCGTCGTGAGGTCATCTCCCGAGGCGCCCCCGTGATGCTTGAGTGCCCGCACCGTCGCGACGATCACCGCCGCGGACGGACGCAGTCCCGCACTACGACAGGTGATGTCGATGAACTTCTCCGCGCCGAGATCGGCGCCGAATCCGGCTTCGGTCACGACATAGTCGGCGAGACGGAGTGCGCCGACGGTCGCGATAACGCTGTTGCACCCGTGGGCGATGTTCGCGAACGGTCCTCCGTGCACGAAAGCCGGCGTTCCTTCCAAGGTCTGCACAAGGTTCGGCGCCAATGCGTCCTTGAGCAGAACGGTCATCGCACCTTCGGCGTTCAGGTCACGCGCATATACGGGTTCCTTGTCGCGCGTGTAGCCGATGACGATGCGACCGAGGCGTTCTTTCATGTCGTCGAGGTCGGTAGCGAGACAGAAGATCGCCATGATTTCCGACGCAACGACGATGTCGAAGCCGTCTTCGCGCGGGTATCCGTTTCCGGGGCCGCCGAGCGCGACGGTGATGTCTCGAAGGGCTCGGTCGTTCATATCGACCACTCGCCGCCACGTCACCCGGCGCACGTCGATACCGAGCGCGTTGCCGTGGTGAATGTGGTTGTCGATCAGCGCAGCGAGCAGATTGTTGGCGAGACCGATCGCGTTGAAATCCCCGGTGAAGTGGAGGTTGATGTCTTCCATCGGGACTACTTGGGCGTGCCCTCCGCCGGCTGCGCCACCCTTCATGCCGAAGACCGGGCCCAGTGACGGCTCGCGCAAGCAGATCATCGCGTTCTTTCCGAGATGACGAAGACCATCGCCGAGACCGACCGTGGTGGTGGTCTTCCCTTCCCCGGGCGGTGTTGGACTGATCGCGGTCACCAGGATCATGCGCGCCGACGGTCGTATCGGCTGCTGAGCGAGCCAGTCGAGGTGGACCTTCGCTTTGGTCTTTCCGTATGGCTCGAGGGCAGCCTCGGGCACACCGACGGCCGCGGCTACCTCGGCGATCGGCCGCAGGGACGCCGCCTGCGCAATCTCGATGTCCGTGAGCATGATGTCGCCTTCGTTCTACGCGCCCTGAGCGGCGCGGGCCTTCTCGATGAGGACGGGCAGCAAGGTGTGAAGGTTGTCCACAACGGCGTAGTCCGCGTGGGTCATGATCGGCGCCTGCCCGTCGGTGTTCACCGCGATCAGGGTCTTCGCCGACTTGCATCCCGCGATGTGCTGCGTCGCGCCGCTGATTCCGAACGCGATATACAAATCGGGGGCGACCTTCGTTCCGGTCTGGCCCACCTGCTCGGCGTGCGGGCGCCAGCCAGCGGCCGTCACCACCCGTGAACAACCCACCGCACCACCGAGGATGTCCGCGAGTTCTTCCAGCATGCCGAACGCCTCGGGCCCGTCCATTCCACGGCCGCCCGAGATCACCACCTTGGCCTCGGCCAGTCCGACACCGGTTTCCGCGGCCCCTGTTCGCTCGACGATGGACACTTCGAGATCGGCATCGGTCACCGGAACCTCGAACGCTTCGACCTGTGCGTCGCCGGCATCCTCGGACACCGCAAACGCGTGCGCCTGAACGGTTGCCAGCAAAACGTCGGCGCTGACCTCGCTTCGCTCCAGCAGATTGCCACCCCAACGAGCACGCGTCACCTCGGCGGTTCCCGAGCCCGTCAGAGCGATCTCGCTGCACTCGGTCACCAGGGGAAGGTCCTTGATCGATGCGACATGTGCCAGCACCTCGCTTCCGCGTGGCGTTCCCGCTGCGAGGACCGCTCGTGGTTCGAGGCGATCCATGACGGTGATCACCGCATTGGCGTTCGCCCGGGGGGTGTAGTCATCGATCGCCGCGTTGGTTCCATGATGAACCGTGCGAACCCCGGCGCTTGCCAGGTCGTCGACGCACTTCTCGGCGTTGGGACCGACGATGAGGGCGTGGACATCCGCATCCAACCCGCGCGCGGCTGAAACCACCTGCAATGCGAGCGGATCGAGTTCTCCGCGATCGTGATCGGCGTACACGAGGATCATGACAAAACTCCGATCTGCTTCATCACGTCGACAAGAGCGTCGGCGGCTTCATCGCCCGCTCCGAGGTCTTGGGCGCCTTTCGACTCCCGAATCGGTGCGGTGAGTCCCATTAGCTGGATGCTGGGGGCGTCGAGGTCGCCGGTGACTTCGTCGATCGGCTTCTTGCGCGCCTTGATGCGTCCCGGGACCGACGGATAGCGAGGAATATTCAATCCGTCCTTGACGGTGACGACCGCCGGGAGCCGAACGCGGTAAACCTCGCGCATCGTTCCCACCGCCCGCTCGCACGTCGCGACGCCGTCGGCGATGGTCATCCCCTTGATGGCTGTCGCCACCGGGCGTCCGAGTCGGTGCGCCAGGCGGACACCCGTTTGCGCGTTCGCATTGTCCGCGCTTTCCGATCCCAAAAGGATCAGGTCGAACGCTGTCTCGTCGGCCTCGATGGCGTCACCGATCGCCTTTGCCGCAGCCTGCGGATCGATATCCGTGGAGTCGGAGCGGATCCAAATCGCTCGATCAGCGCCGATGGCAAATTGCTCTCGAATCTGTTCCTCGACCCCCTCGGGCCCCATCGAGATCAATGTCACCGTCCCACCGTGCTCTTCCTTCAATTGCACGGCTGCTTCCACCGCGCACTCCTCGTGCGGGCTCAGAGTGAATCCGAGCTTGTCGGTGTCGATCGCCATGCCGTCGTCGGTCAGCATGATGGCGCTACCGAGGGACGGGTATCGCTTGATGCATACGCAAATGTCCATCAGCTCAGAATCCGTTCGTTGGTGGGATCGAACAACGGGGTGGCACCGACTCGGTCGACCACCACCGGGTAGCGCTCCCCGAGGTACTCAACGAGGAGCTCCGTTCCCTCCACCGCGTGCTCGGGAGGGAGATAGGCCATCAACAGGTGTTTGCCCAGCGACGGCGCAGATCCGGCACTGGTCACAAAGGAGCGTCGGCCGTGCTTGTCGGCGATGGGTGCGCCGTCGGTGGTCAGGATCGGCTCCATGCCGAGCATGTAGCGCTTCTCGCCGCTGGCACTGTGATGATCTGTCACCGACAGGGTGCACATCAACGCCACCGGCTCCTCTTCGCGCTGCTGCAAGAAGGCTTCCTTGCCAACGAAATCAGCGTCCTTGACCTTCTTCAGCGCCATGCCCGCTTCGACGATGTTGTACTCGGCGTCCAACTCGGCGCCGTAGGCGCGGTAACCCTTTTCGAGTCGGCCACCCGTGCCGTACACACCGACACCGACGGGAATCAATCCGTGCGATTGACCCGCCTGGAAGACCATGTCCCACAACTTCGCTCCCTGCTCCATGGGCAGGTACAACTCCCAGCCGAGTTCTCCGACGTAGGAGATGCGCGACGCGAGAACGCGAAGCGATCCCATCTCGATCACGCGGCAGCTGCCGAACGGGAAGCCCTCGTGCGACATGTCTGCAGTGGTGAGCGACTGCACGATTGCTCGGGCGTTCGGTCCCCACACTCCCAGCGTCGTCATCGAGGAGGTCAGATCCTGCAACTGCGCCGTCCCGTCGGCCGGCAGGTGATCGGCGAACCACTTTCTGTCCGACATCCCGTGCGCACCACCGGTGACGACGCGGAAATGGTTCGCTCCCAGTCGCATGATCGTCAGGTCGGAGCGGAAACCGCCGCGCGGGGTGAGCACCGGGGTGTAGATCACCTTCCCGATCGCAACGTCCATCTGACGCACAGCGCAGGTCTGCACCACGTTCAAGGCGCCCGGACCGACGATGTCGAAGATCGCAAACGGCGTCAGGTCGATCATTCCCGCGGTCTCGCGCATTTGCAGATGCTCTGCGTTGATGATGGGTGACCACCAGCGTGCATCCCACTCTGCCGTTCGCGGCATGACGGCGTCACCGAACTTCTCCACCAGGGGCGCATTCGACTCGTACCAGAAGGGGCGCTCCCAGCCGACGGCCTCGTAGAACACGCCACCGAGAGCCTTCTCCTGCTCGTAGTACGGAGACAGGCGAACATCACGATTACTTGTCCACTGCTCACCCGGGTGGATGATCCCGTAGGTCTTGATGAATCCCTCACCTGTGCGGGCGGTGATGTGCTGCCGTGTCTTGTGGTGCTCGTAGAACCGGGAGATGTCAGCTCCGTGCAGATCGATCTCCGACTCTCCGAGCACCATCCACTCCGCAATCGATTTGCCTACGCCGGGACCTTCTTTGATCCACACGGCGGCGGCGGACCATAGTCCCTTGACCTCCGGGGTTTCACCGAGAATCGGCGCACCGTCCGGTGTCAGAGACAGCAGACCGTTGCAGGCGTACTTCTCTCCAACTGTTTCGTCACCGACGATGTCCGGCATGAGTTCCATCGCGTGCTCGTCCTGAAGATCGAAATCTTCTTGCGTGAACGGCATCTCCGTCGGCGACAAGGCGGCCTGCTCGATCGAAGGAATCTCACCCGCCTCATACAAGATCGCGCGGTGCGCGTACGAGCCGATCTCCAAGCCGGTTCCGTGCTGACGCTCATACATGAAGGTGTCCATGTCGCGGATGATCGGCCACTCGATATCGCCCTTGGCATCCGCGAAGAACGGGACCGGGCCGATGTCCTTCATCTGGTGAACCGCGGGTGTCAACGGAATCGCCGCGCCTGCCATCTCCGCGATTCGTGGGCTCCAGCAACCACAGGCGATCACGACGTACTCGGTGTTGATGGTCCCGCGGTCGGTCACGACCGCGGACACATGACCGTCGGTCACTTCGATGTCCATGACCTCGGTGTTGGGCAAACTCGTCAGGGCGTTCATCTCCTGCGCTTTCTCGCGCATGATCGTTCCCGCCCGCAGTGAGTCGACGACCCCGACCGATGGTGTCCAGAAGCCTCCGAGAATCACCTCGTCATCGATGTAGGGGACCTTCTCTTTGCACTCGGCGGGAGAGAGCATCGCGGTTCCGTCGATGTCGAACGAGGTTGCCGACTGCATTCGACGGTGCAACTCCTGCATGCGCTCTTCGGTGCGCGCGACTTCGATTCCGCCGCACTCGGTGAACACACCCATCTCCTTGTACTGACGCATACTCTCCAGCGTCAACTGGGTGATTTCCTTGCTGTGGTCCGTCGGGAAGATGAAGTTCGAGGCGTGGCCGGTCGAACCTCCCGGGTTGGGTAGCGGGCCCTTGTCGACTTGAACGATGTCCGTCCAACCCAGTCGTGCCAGGTGCCACACGATGGAGTTTCCAACAATGCCGGCTCCGATCACGACGCACTTCGCCTCGCTCGGTGCCTGCAGTTCCTCAGCCATCTTCTTTCCCTTTCCCTTTTTCGTGTCGTCTGCGCTCCGCCGCTACAGGGCGAGGCGCATCTCCGCTTCGAATCCCTCGATGTGCTTGCTCATCACCGTGGCCGCGCGCTCGGCATCGCCGTCTCTGATCGCCTGGAGGATCTCGCGATGCTCGAGTACGGCTTGGTGCAGATGGGTGACCTTCGTGAGCCCGAGAAACCAAATGCGCAGCGCGTGCGTGTAGTAACTGTCGAGATCGTGCGCCAGGTACGAGTTGTGGCTGGCGCGGTAGACCACATGGTGGATGCGCTCGTCGAGTTCCATCAACGCTGCACGATGCTCCTCGAGGCCACCTGATTCGAATGCCGCCAGATTCCCCAGGAGATCATCAATTTCGGCAAGGTCATCCTCGTCGCGGCGAGTCGCCGCCAACCTCGCCGCGAACGGCTCGAGTTGTTCTCGCACTTCACTTATCGACCGCAGATCTCGAGGATCCACTCCCGCGACGAACATGCCGCGCCGCGGGTAGACGTCAATAAGGTGCTCGGCCGCCAACGCCCGAACCGCCTCGCGGACCGGCGTTCGCCCCACGCCCAATTGCTCGCACAATTCGGCCTCGCTGATGACCGCCCCGGGCTCCAGCTCGGCGGTGCAGATCATGCGTCGGACCCGCCGATACGCCTGGTCGGCGAGGGACTCCGTGGCCGTGGTCATTGCATAGATATATCAGTTATTGCAACTCTTGTACACCAGTTTGGAAGAAAGAGTTCTGGCCGGCGGACTCCAGCATCTGCTCGACAGCGGCCGCCAGTCGCTCCCGACCGACCGGACGGATTTCCAGCGGCAAGCCCACTGCCTGCGCGGCCTCGTGCGCGAGCGCCGTGAGCTCGGCATCGTCCATCCGGGTGGCTAGCCAGACGACCCGGCGATAGTTCCCGAAGTAGTCGTCCCGAAGATCCGGGTGTCGGTCCAGGCCGAGTTCGACCATCACCGTCCGGTGGAAACCCCGCACGAGGAAGTCGGTCACGAGGTAGGTCCCGGGTTCGGCCTGCATGATCTGCTCGATGCCGTCTGCACCCGCATACACGTCGTAGCAATGGGCGCCCGGCAGTCGCTGGACTCCCCGGCGCTCGCACACCTCGTCCAATGCCCCGTACGTCCCACAATCGGAGTACGCGATCAGCGTCGGCGGCTCGATCCGATCGAGCAACTCCTCGACCTGCCCAGCGATGCGCTCGGGGTGATTGTGCAGAAGCGGGGGCAGCGGATGGATGGACAAGCCCCATCCACGCTCACGATCGAGTTCGATGAGGTCGCTGGCCAACGCGCCACACGCGATGACGTTGACCATGATGCCTGTGCCCGTCAGGCACCGAACGCGAGTTCTTCAACGAACCGGTCGTTGAAGTCTTCGCGATCGGACAATTCCACGTAGCTGATGGCGTTGACCAGTGTGTGCGCACCGTTGCGTTCCGAGCCAGACAACACCACCATCTTGGCGCCCTCGCCGGCGACGTTGCCGGCGCTCACCACTCGAGGCGGCGAGATGTCCGGGACGAGCCCGATCCGGATGGCATTTCGTGGAGATAGGTAACTACCGAAGGAGCCGGCCAGTAACACCTGCTGAACATCCTTCTCTTCAATACCGAACTCCTCCAACAAGATGGCCCATCCGGTCGAAATGGCGGCCTTGGCGAACTGCAACTCCCGAACATCACGCTGGGACAGATAGACACCCGTGCTCGCGATCGGATCTCCACTCAGAACGAAGACCCGCTCCTCACCGCGCATCACCAGCCGGTCAGACACGTGCGGGGCCAACTCCACGGCGCGTTCATCCGAAACGAAGCGACCCGACTGATCGATCAATCCCACGCGCACGAGTTCGGCGATGGCATCCACGAGCCCGGATCCGCAGATACCCGTGGCCTCGACGTCATCGATCACTTCCACCTGGACGCCCGAGTCGTCGATTCGAACAACTTCGATCGCTCCACCGGCGGCACGCATGCCGCAGGCAATAGACGCGGCCTCGAACGCCGGACCCGCCGGTGCTGCTGTCGCCAGCAGTCGATCTCCGTTGCCGAGGATCATTTCGCAGTTGGTGCCGACGTCAATGAACAACCGAATGCGCTGATCGCGATCCATACCGCACGCCAAGGCACCAGCGACGATGTCACCACCCACGTAGGCCCCCAAGGCAGGGAACAAGCAGGCGCGCGCTCTGGCGTTGACCTTGATCCCGAGTTCGCTGGCCCTCACGTCCGGGTAATCCTCGGCCGCGAGAATGAACGGAGCGACACCGAGAGGTTCGGGGTCGATACCCAGAGCCACTTGAACCATCGTGGCGTTTCCGGCTACCGCTACCTGATACACCTCGTCTCGATGGACCCCACCTTCCGAACAGACCTCGTGCGTGAGCTCATCGAGGGTCTCGTGGGCCAAGGCCTGAAGGGATTCCAACGCCGTCGGGTCCAACATGGTGGCGCTGATCCTGCTGATCACATCGGCGCCATACCGCTGCTGTTTGTTGAGCATCGACGAGACGGCCAACGGCATTCCATTCGTCAAGTCCACCAGCGTTGCCACCACGCTGGTAGTTCCGAGGTCGTACGCGATCGCAAAAACGCGATCGCTGGTGTCTCCCGGTTCGACAGCAACCAGGATGTCGTCGACGACAACCACGGTCACCGCGAAGTCGGACGATCGAAGAATCTTCGGCAGCCCCCGCAGTACCCACGGATCGGCATCGGATGCGATATCGGAGATGGCATCCATGACGCGACGAAGGTCCGGCCGCTGATCGGCGAGGGTTGGCTCGGGTAGTTCCAGGAATCGCTTCAAGACCGTTGGCCGGTGGATGACCTGACGCCCGACACCCACGGTGGAGGCCTTCGGGCGGGTGGTCAGAGCAGGCACGTGCACCCGAAGATCGCTCCAGGCGGCGGCCTGACAGGCCAGTCGCCACCCCTGCTCCATCTCTTGCTCGGTGAACGCACGAGCGTCGACCCCGCCGGCAGGAACGTCACCTTCGAGGATCTGCACTCGACACTTGCGACACGTGCCGTGTCCTCCGCACGTGGAGTCGACGGCGATCGCATTCCAACTCGCGACATCGAAAACGTTCACGCCCACCGGAGCCCGCACTTGCTTTCCCGACGGTTCGAACACCACGGAAACCCGGGCCACTTCTTCAGCACCGGGATCAGCCAGTACGGGAACTTCCGGACCGGGGTCCTCGATCAGGCTGGTCGTGTCCAACAACTGCTCGTCATCGGACGTGACTTCTGCTTGTTGCTCGGTGCGCTGATCGGTCATGTCCCCTGGGCCGCTTCGCGTGCTCGGTGCGCGGATATCCATGCCATGCCCCACTCGTCGTTGCCGAGCATGAGGTCACCCGCTTTCACTGCCGTCACGATCGATGGAGTGCGCGCATCCATGATCGCGCTCGTTAATCCTGCACCCATGGCCATCGGAAGGAAGACCGAATTGAGGGTGTGTCGGTCGGGCATTCCGAAGGACACGTTCGAGGCACCTAGGGTCATATTGACGCCGATTCGGTCGGCGATCAGGTGAATCGTCTCGAGGGTTCGCACCACCATCTGTGAGTCCGCCCCGATGGGCATCGCGAGCGGGTCGATGACGATGTCCTCGATGGGTATTCCGTACGTGCCGGTGGCCTTCTCCACGATGTACTCGGTCAGCTCGAAACGCCGCTGCGGGTCCTCGGGAATCTCTTTGTCATCGTTCGGTAGTGCGATGACAGCAGCCCCGTACTGCTTGACCAGCGGGAGGATCATCTCCATTCGCTCGTCTTCCGCCGTAACCGAGTTGACGAGTGCCTTGCCTTCGTAGGCCGCCAGACCCGCCTCGAGCGCCTCGACAATCGACGAGTCGATGCACAGGGGAACATCGGTCAGACGTTGAATCAACCGAACGGCCTCTGCCAACAGCGCCGCCTCGTCTACCAGCGGCGCCCCCATGTTCACGTCGAGCATCATCGCTCCGCCGGCGATCTGATCTGCTACGTCTTTCTCGACGGCCGAGAGGTCGCCGGCACGAAGTTGCTCCTGGAACGTCTTGCGGCCGGTGGGGTTGATGCGCTCACCGATGATGCAGAACGGCTGATCCGAACCGATGGTCAAGGTCTTGTCGGCTGAACTCACGGTGGTGTGCATGGTCATCCAATCTGCGGTGATGAGGAGCTTTACGCCGTTTGTGTGTGTGTCGTGCTGGCGCGTGTCGTGCTGGCGTGCGTCGTAGCGCCCTCGGTCGAAAACGCCGGACCGAGGCGGAGATCGTGCACAAGCCGGTGCACCGAGTCATCATGACGAAAATCGGTGATGTGAATGCCGGCGATGCCCGGGAGAGATAGCGCGTGGGCGGCTTGCTCGCGCGCGAGTTGGTACGACTCCTCGAGCGGATCCGCAGCCGATGCGATGCGATCGATGACGTCGCCGGGCACATGGATTCCCGGCACCGAGGACTCCATGAAACGCAAGGCCCCTGCGGACTTCGTCAAGATCACCGTGGGGAGGACCGCTGCATCTCGACAGACGCCGTTGTCACCACAGCCCTCGACGAAGGCTTCCAACTTTTCCGGCTCGTACCCGATCTGCAACTGCAGAAACCGCGCGCCGCTGTCCACTTTCATCCGCGCCCGCCGGACGCGCACGTGCGCCGGTGGAGCAAAGGGATTCTCGACGGCTCCGATGAGAAGTTCTCGGTGGTGCTTCAAGGATCGACCAGAAAGGTAGGTTCCGTCGGACAGCGTGCGCATGATGGACACCAATTGCGGTCCGTCGATATCGAAGACGCGTCGGGCTTCCGGCTCATCACCGGCCGTGACATCGTCGCCGGTCAGCGCGCAAAAGCTTGTGACGCCGTGCATCTGAGCCCCGACCACGTCCGCCTGAATCGCGAGTCGATTCTTGTCACGACACACGACCTGCATGATCGGCTCGAGTCCGAGTTGCTTCACCGCGATCGCCATGGACACGTTGCTGGCGTGGGCGTGGGCGGCGGGGTTATCCGTGATGTTGACCGCGTCGACGTACGGCTGGAACCGATCGACGGCTTCGGCCACCGTGTCGAGATCACCACCGTCCATCGACGGAAACTCCGCGGTCACGATCGGTCGTTCGCGGGAGGCCACCAATTCGTCGAAGGCACCCACTATTCCGATCCCTTCCACCCCGAGGGCGTCTTGCGATCGGCTCCGCTCACCAGATTCATCCAGGACGAGTCACCGGCGAGGGAGTTGTTCACCGGAGCCCGCAGGTGCCCGATCTCGTCGCGCCACGACTGTGGGAGCAGTGGCAGGTTCTCGGCTCGATGGTTCGCCTTCACCCATACGCACTGCATCTCTGGCTTGACCTCGCAGGCGCCGTCGACGGCCACCCCGCCGCACGGGCCATTACGCAGGGTCTTCGGACACGTCATCGGACAGGTCATTCCCGTTTCGTGCAGCACACATTGACCGCACATTTGGCAATCCCATACCGGACCTTTGACCGCGTGCTCCACGATCGGCAGCAGCGAACGCAACATGATCAGGCGCCCGTTCGCACCGCGAGAAGTTCCTTGGCGCGTCGAACAGCGGTCGCGGCATCGGCCGCGTAGCCATCGGCACCGGAGACATCGGCGTATTCCTGCGTCACCGGGGCACCGCCAACCATGATGATGATGTCGTCACGCAACCCGGCCTTCTCGATGGCGTTGATGTTGACCTTGAACATCGGCATGGTGGTGGTGAGGAAGGCGGACATTCCCACGATGTCTGGCTTGTGTTCGTCGATTGCCTCGACGAACTTCTCCGGTGGCACTTGAACACCGATGTCGATCACGTGGAAACCCGCACCCTCGAGCATGATGTTCACGAGGTTCTTCCCGATGTCGTGCACATCGCCCTTCACCGTTCCCATCAGGAAGGTGCCCACGCTTTCCGCCCCTGTTTGAGCCAGCAGCGGGCGAAGTACTTCCAGCGCACCACTCATCGCCTTACCGGAAATCAGCATCTCCGGCACGAAGAAGTCACCTCGCTCGAAGCGTGCTCCCACCTCCTCCAGGGCGGGGATGAGGGCGTCGAAGAGCAGAGAGTTTGGCGTCATGCCCAGTTCGAGACCGGTGTTGGTGTGCTCGAGGACGGCCGGTGCGTTCCCGACCATTGTTTCCTCGTATAAGGCCTTCAACACATCATCCGGAGTCATGCGGCACCAACCCTTCTTTCGACAAAGTCTGGACCGGGCGTAAAGCCGATAGCGGTCGACGCACCCATCGCGGCATCTACTAGTTGATCCGCGAAGGCCTTGATGATTTCTCTGGTCATGCGCAGTGTCGGACCGGAAATCGACATGGCCGCGAGGACGCTTCCGTCTGCCGCGAAGACGGGCGCGGCTATCGCAATCAGCCCCGGTTCGAGTTCGGAGTCCGCAAGAGCCCACCCCCGCTGCCGCACGCGATCGAGATCTTCTGCCAGTTCCTGGCGAGAGGTGATCGTCCGAGAGCTGACCTTCGGTAGGCGACCCGGTGGCAATTCCGCGCCATGCGCCAGGAAGACCTTCCCTAATGCCGACGCGTGCAGTGGGATGCGTTGATCTCCCCAGTTGATTCCGCCGATGAGGTACGTGCACTCCAGCTGACTGATCTGTTCGACTTCTTGACCGTCGAGTACCGCGAGGTTGATTTTTTCACCAGTGGCATCGCTCAACTCGGCCATGAACGGGCGACAAGCCTCAATCAACTCATCCGTTGGGCGGCGTGAATGCGCGAAACGGGTCAACGCGCCCCCGGGTCGAAGAGCGCCATTCTCATCCTTGGCCACGAGATCGTGCCGTTCCAGGCTGGACAGCAAACGCGACAGGGTGCTCTTGGCTAGCTCGCTCGATTCCTGCAGCTCACCGAAGGTCAGGGGGTGGTCGGCCTCCATCACCGCCAACAGGAGTCCCGCCGCACGATCGACAGCTTGGGTTCCCGACACCGACGACACAACTCTCCCGATTCCGGAAAGCCACTCGGGGCGAGGGCCTTCCTTTTGCGCCCATATTGTGGAACGCTTGTTCCACGTTGCGAGTGTAGGAAGCACCCGCACCTCCGTCAAGGGTGTGCGGATCGACGAGTGTGATCGACGAGGAGAACCATGTTCCACAACTCCATGCCCCGCTACGAAATCTTGTCGTCCGACGCGCTGGCCACGCTCGATAGCGGCTGGCGCAAGATCGTGACGGAGATCGGAGTCCAGTTCGCCAAGCCCGAAGCGGTCGAGCTCTTCGCAGCCAACGGCCAGAAAGTCGACGGCGAGACGGTCTTCCTCGATCCGGAGTTTGTGCTGGAACAGGTAGCCAAAGCACCCAGCGAGTTCGACATGCAGGCCAGGAATCACGATCACGACGTGCACATCGGCGGCGACTCGATGGTCTTCTCCAGCGTGTACGGCCCACCCTTCTTCCGGCATGGCACCGAACGGCGTGACGGTTCTCTCGCGGACTTCGAGAACTTCGCGAAACTGGCGCAGACGTTCGAGGTCCTCGACAGCGTCGGCGGCGTCGTCGTCGAGCCCAACGACGCCCCACTGGACTCCCGGCACCTGGACATGGTCTATCGGGCGCTGACGATGACCGACAAGATCATCATGGGCAACGTCGTCACCGGAACGAACGCCGAGGACACCGTTGCCATGGGCGAGATGGTGTTCGGTGGTCGCGAAGCGATCGAGGAAACCCCTTTCTGCATCTCCTTAATCAACTGCAATTCCCCGTTGCGCTGGGACGATCGCATGCTCGACTCGCTGTTTGTCTACACGCAAGCTCGGCAACCGTGCATCGTCACGCCCTTCCTGTTGATGGGCGCGATGGCACCCGTCACCATTCCCGCCGCGTTGGCCCAACAGATCGCCGAGGCGCTGTCCGGTGTTGCGCTTACCCAGCTGATCAATCCCGGCGCACCGGTGGTCTTCGGATCGTTCCTGTCCAACATCGACATGCAGTCCGGATCACCGCAGTTCGGCACACCCGAGTCGGGCATCGGCCTCCTCGCTACCGGACAGATCGCGCGACACTTCGGGTTGCCGTTCCGCGGCGGTGGCGGACTCAACTCCTCCCAGGTGCCCGATGCTCAAGCCGGCTACGAAGCGATGATGACGCTGATGCCGGCCTTCCTGTCCGGAACGAACTTCATCATGCACTCCGCCGGATGGCTCGAGGGAGGGCTCGTCTCCAGCATGGAGAAGTTCGTGATCGATGTTCAGTTACTCGAGATGCTGCAACACGAATTCACGCCACTGGAAATCGACGAGGCATCGATGGCCTTCGACGCTCACAGTGAAGTCGGCCATGGCGGTCACTTCCTCGGCGCGATGCACACCATGGAGCGCTTCCGTGAGTGCTTCTACCGGCCGTTCTTGTCGAGTTCGGACAATTTCGAGCGCTGGACTCGCAATGGCTCGAAGGACACCGCGACTCGAGCCGCTGAGATCGCGGAGGCGAAGCTTGCCGAGTACGAAGAGCCGGAGATGGACGAGGGACTCAAGGAGCAATTGCAGGAGTTCGTGTCTCGGCGACGGACGGAACTCGGCGACTAACTCGCCTGCCGTTCAGCGCCTCGCCTTCTCACCATCTCGCCTTTTTGCCGAAAGCCGCCCCATGGCCTCGCCGGTCTTGCCAGACTCACGGTAGGAATTCGAGGGGAGACACATGACCATCCACCACAGCCCGCTGCCCGACGTCGTCATTCCCGATGTGCCCATCACGGCACACGTGCTCCGCGAGGCGGCCAGAGTCCCCGATCGCCCCGCCATCATCGATGGCCCAACCGGTCGCTCGTACACATACGCGCAATTCGCCGGGGCCGTGGCGGCCTTCGCCGGAGGCTTGATGGCGCGCGGCATGGGGCCGGGAGACACGATCGCGCTGATGTCTCCGAACATCCCCGAGTTCGCCATCGTCTTTCACGGTGCGGCGACAGCCGGCGTCGCCGTCAGCACCATCAATCCGACCTACACGGCCGAAGAAGTCGCCTTTCAGCTCCGCGACTCACAGTCCAGCATGCTGGTAACGATCGGCATGTTCGCCGAAACAGCCACCGCGGCCGCGCAGGAAGCAGGCGTCTCGGAGATATTCATCATCGGTGACGCTCCCGAGGGCATGCAGCCCTTTACCGCCTTGATGGGTGAGCCCGCCGGTCAGGTCGATGTCGACCTCGACGAGCAGATTGTGGTTCTGCCGTACTCGTCGGGAACAACCGGATTCCCCAAGGGCGTCATGCTGTCTCACCAGAACCTGGTGGCGAACCTCGTCCAATGCGAGGACGCTCTGAATGTCCAGGACGGTGAGGTCGTCCTCGCAGTGTTGCCGTTCTTCCACATCTACGGCATGCAGGTGCTGATGAACTTCTTCCTCAGCAAGGGAGCGACGATCGTGACGGTCCCGCGCTTCGATCTCGAGCAAAGTCTCGGCTTGATTCAAGAGCACAAGATCACGCGGCTGTTTGCTGTCCCTCCGATCGTGCTGGCTCTCGCGAAGCACCCCGTGGTCGACACTTTCGATCTCTCCAGCCTCACACAGGTCTTCTCCGGAGCCGCACCGCTCGGCGCAGAACTCGCCCAGGAAGCCTCCGACCGGATCAACTGCGAGGTAGTGCAGGGCTACGGAATGACCGAGTTGAGCCCGGTATCCCACGTCACCCGGATGGGCGGGTTCAAGCCCGGCACCTGCGGAGTCACCGTGGCGAATACCGAATGCCGGATCGTGGACGTGGAGAACGGCGACGACCAGGACGTGGGCGGCGTCGGCGAGATGTGGGTGCGTGGACCGCAGGTGATGAAGGGGTACTTGAACAACCCGGAGGCAACCGCCCACACGATCGACGAAGACGGCTGGTTGCATACCGGCGACGTCGGCTTCATCGACGAGGACGGCCACCTGACGATCGTTGATCGAGTCAAGGAGTTGATCAAGTTCAAGGGATTCCAGGTCGCGCCGGCCGAGCTCGAGGCACTGCTGCTGACCCATCCGGCGATTGCCGATGCGGCCGTCATCGGTGTTCCTGACGACGAAGCCGGGGAACGGCCACGCGCCTTCATCGTCCTCAAGCCAGGACAAGAAGCCAGCGCCGACGAGATCACCGCGTTCACCGCCGAGCACGTGGCGACCTACAAGGTGGTGCACGACATCGTGTTCACCGAGGAGATCCCGAAGTCTGCGTCCGGCAAGATCCTGCGTCGCATGCTGCGCGACCAGTAATCGTCTCGACCCTGGCGCGCTTCGTCGGCGCGCACTGAGACGTCCTCAGGCACGAGTCATGCTTGACCGGGAAGCACGACGCAGCATTTTTAGTTGAATATTGTATTATTTCAGTGTTCCCCCCGTCGATCAAAGGTGTGTGAGTCCATGACCGATCCGGTGATCATCGTCGGCGCCGGCCTCGGCGGGCTTCGTGCGGCCGAGTCACTCCGTGCCGCCGGATACCGGGACGGCATCGTCGTCATCGGAGACGAGCCACACCTCCCCTACAACCGTCCGCCCCTCTCCAAGGAAGCACTCGCGGGCGGTGTCCGGGTCGAGGACCTGCACTTTCGCCGCCGGGACGCCATCGGCGATATCGAGTGGCGCCTAGGTGTCCCCGTGGTTGCCAGCGATCTCACCGAGCGGACGGTGACGCTGGCCGATGGGCACACGTTGCCCTTCCGAGGCCTCGTCATCGCATCGGGAATCCGTCCGCGCCAACTGCCCATCCCCGGCCCCGAGGAAGGACGCGTCCTGTTGCGAAACGCCGACGACGCCGCCCACCTGCGCGACCGACTCGTCTCCGGTGAACGCCTGGCGATCCTGGGTTCCGGCTTCATCGGATGCGAGGTCGCCGCGACCGCTCGCGCACTCGGAGTGGAGGTCGACGTCATCGCCCTCGACGACGAGCCGATGATCCGGCCCCTGGGATCAGACCTCGGTGCGGCCATGAAGCGTCATCACGAAGAGCACGGAGTCCGGTTTCATCTCGGACGCACGATCACCGAGTTCCTCGGTGACGATGAGATCACCAGCGTGCGTCTGGACGACGGTACCGACGTGCCCGCGACGGTGGCTCTTGAAGCGGTCGGCTCGGTACCGAACATCGAATGGCTCGAGGGCAACGGCCTCGACCTCTCGGACGGGGTTCTCGTGGACGAATCACTACGGGTCGTCGGCAGCCCGGCACCGGCAGTCGCCGTCGGCGATATCGCTCGACACCCCAATGCACTGTTTCCTTTCGGACCGTCTCGCATCGAGCACTGGAATATGCCGACCGAGTTGGGCAAGCACGCCGGTGCCACACTCGCGAAGGCGCTCGATGATGCGGGCACGAAGACCACTCCCGAACCGTTCTCGGCACTGCCATCGTTCTGGAGCGACCAGTACGACGTCTCCCTGCAGTCCTTCGGGATGCCCGGTCTGGGCACGCCAACCGTTGTCGAAGGAGAGCTCGACGGGGCGTGCATCGTGGAATATCACCGCGGCGACGATCTCGTCGGTGTGGTCGGCGTCAACCGCAGCAAGGATTTGATGCCCTACCGCAAGCAGATGTTGGCCCGTCAACCTTGACCAAACCGTGACGAAACAGGGAACCGTTCTCACTGTTCGTGACGTCTAAACGGCGTGAAGAGGTCACTGGTCTCGCTCGCCACGGCAGGCGTGGTAGCCGTGACGGGCATTGGCCTCCTGTCGGGCTGCGGCAACAACGGGGCGACGCCGGCCTTCGTTGACGCTCCGTACAGCGACGAGATAGCTGCTGAGGCGCCGGAACTCGCAAGCGAGATGAGCATGGATGCCGCGGGTGTGGACGGTGGCGCCGTCTCTGGATCTGACTCCCAGGTAGACCAGCAGATCATCCGCACCGCCTACGTGTCTGTTGATGTCGACGATGTCGCCACCGGAGTCTCCGCGATTGCTGACCTGACAGCAGATCTCGAGGGCCAACTGCAGAGCCAGAGCGTCCAGGGAACCGGGGAAGACTCCAGCGCCAACATGACCGTCCGGGTGCCGGCGTCGAATCTGGATGCGCTTCTGGCGTCGATCGACACCCTCGGTGAGGTCACAAGCAGCAGCGTGGAAGCGCAAGATGTCGCGGTCGAGGTCATCGACCTCGAAGCGCGGATCACGACCCTCGAGGAATCCATCGACAGACTCCGCGACCTACAAAGCCAGACAGCGTCGGTGGCCGATCTAGTCACTGTCGAGTCCGAGTTATCCGCGCGCCAAGCCGAACTTGAATCTCTGACCGCTCGCCGTGACTACCTGATGCGCCAGGTAGAGATGTCCACGGCCTACATCTCTTTGACCACGACAACAACCGGCCCCGGCGTCACCCCTGACTTTCTTGGTGGCCTAGAGCGCGGCTGGAACTCCCTCATCTCCCTCGCCGCAGGCCTCATCACACTTGGGGGCTTCCTGACGCCGTATCTCCTCATTGCCGGAGCGATCACGGCTATCGTGCTCATCATCGTCGCCCTCTCGCGTCGCGATCGAAAGGAAAAATCATGAAGCTCACGGCCCCCCGCGTGACGGCACTGGCTGCCAGTGCGTTCATCGGCTGCGCCCTGCTGACCGGGTGCTCGTCCTCGGACGACGCTTCCGCCGACTGTTCGATTGTGGAGGAAGGTTTGGACCCGGACATCACCCAAGAGCAGATTGACTTCGCCTGCGATCTCACCGCGGACCCGCTTCCGCAAGACGAGGCCACCGCCAAGATCGAGGAGGCCGGATACGACTGGCGTATCGGTGTCATCGATGGAGAGCCTCAAGCGGTGACGATGGACTACCGAATCGATCGACTCACGCTGACCGTCGACGACGGGCTGGTGACCGACGGCATGTGGGGCTAGATCCCGCTTTCTGTCGAGGCCGGCTAGTCGCGAGGCCGGCCACCGAACGGGCCACCACGCTGTCGCTCATCGGTCTGCGATGTCTGCGGTCCATCGGCGGGAGGCGGTGCACTTGCCCGGCCGATGCCGATGCCGACAAGCACGCCAATCAACACCAAAAGGACGCCGATCAAGATCGATGTGGACCGGGCGCGCTTCTTCTTTCCTCGCTTAGCAAGAAGCGATGCCAGATCGTCGCTCGGTGGCGCGGCATTCTCTGCCGATACGTCGTCACTCATGTCGCAATGCCTCAATCGGGCGTAGGGATGCCGCTCTCTTAGCTGGGTAGCTGCCGAAGAACAAGCCGATCGCCACGCTGATCACGTACGCCCCGACGACGGACACCGGGACAACGGAAGGGGAAATACCGGCGATCTCTACCTGGGCAACCAGAAGGGCAAGGCCCAGGCCGGCCGTGGCGCCGAACAGTGAGAGCACCGTTGCTTCCAGCAAAAACTGCAGGAGGATGAAGCGCCGGGAGGCCCCAATTGCTTTGCGGATACCGATCTCGCGCGTTCTCTCGGTAACCGAGACGAGCATGATGTTGGTGATACCGATGCCACCGACCAGCAAACTGATGGCGCCGACCGCCCCGAGGAGTGCCGTGAAAATTCCCAACGCCGTGTTCGCGGTGTCCAACAGGCTCGCCTGATTGAAGACCTCGAAGTCGCGCGTGCCTTCGGTGGTTCCGTGTCGTTCATCGAGAATCGCGATTGCTTGCTCTTCGGCCTCGTCTGTCGTCTCCGACGACGATGCCTGGACAGAGATTGCCGACACTTCCCCGTATCCGGTGATCGAGTTCTCCACCGCCGACAAGGGTGCGATCACAACATCGTCGGGATTGGCGAACGCTCCTCCCTTTTCCGCCTGCACGCCGACGACGGTGAACGGGACACCGTTGCAGGCGATCTGACGGCCGAGCGGATCGGATTCCGGGAACAGGCTTTCGGCAACAGTTGATCCGATGACGGTGATTCTTCGAGCGGATAGTTCATCGGCGTTACTGAAATATGCACCGGCCGACACAGGTGAGTTGTTGATAGAGAAGAAGGAAGGCCAGGTACCCACGATTTGCGTCGAGTGACTGCGGTCCTCGCTGGTGCACGTGACCGCCGTGCGTCTCTCGGGCGCGGCACCGGCAATATCGGGGGCCCGCACCGGATCGTTCAAGGCGATCGCATCGTCCACCGTCAACTCTTGGACGGATGGGTTGACGATCTCCCCATCCCGGTTGGGGTTCTCCGGCGTCACATACAGCAGATTGCTGCCCAGCGACTGGATGCTGGAGGTCACCGAATTGGAGGCTCCCTGCCCGAAGGCGACGAGGATGATGACCGCGGCGACACCGATCATGATGCCGAGCGTGGTCAGGATCGAGCGGAGGCGGTTGGCGAGAATGGCTTGCCATCCACTGCGGAGCGCCTCAATGAAGATCATCGGGCAGCCGCCAACACATCGGATTCGACCTTGCCATCGCGCAGGGTGACCACCCGGCCGGCGCGTTCGGCGACATCGTCCTCGTGCGTGATGATCACGATCGTTTTTCCTTCGGCGTGAATTTCATCGAGCAGGTCCAGAACGTCTGCTGTCGATCGAGAGTCGAGGTTGCCGGTCGGCTCATCGGCCAGCATGAGCGAGGGTTCCATCGCCAAGGCACGAGCGACCGCGACGCGCTGCTGCTGCCCACCGGACAATTCGTTGGGTTGATGATGCGAGCGATCAGCAAGGCCGACCTTCGCGAGAGCATCCAGCGCTCGTCGACGCCGTTCAGAGCGACGCACCCCCCGATACATCAGCGGCAACTCCACATTTACTGCCGCGCTCATCCGCGGTATCAGGTTGAACGCCTGGAAGATGAATCCAATTCTGCGGTTGCGCACAAGGGAGAGAGCGTCGTCGTCAAGATCCCCGATATCCACACCGTCGATTTTGTATGTTCCCGACGTCGCCACGTCGAGAGCTCCGATGATGTTCATCACCGTCGATTTCCCGGACCCCGATGCGCCCATGATCGCGACGTACTCCCCCGGCTCCACGGTGAGAGAGATTCCATCGACAGCGCGCACCTCGGCCTCACCTTGGCCGTAGACCTTGGTGATGTCGTGCATCTCGACAACTGCTGTCACGATTCGTCACCATCGCCGAAGGGATCCTCGTCGGACTCCGCTCCAGGAACCCCTCCGTCAGGGAAAGACACATCATCAGCCGACGGGATCACCAGAACGTCCCCTTCGTCGACGCCGGCGGTGATCTCCACTCCTGCGTCTCCTTGCAGACCGAGAACGACCTGCACCTTGTCGGTCGATGTCTCCGTTCCCTCCGTTCGCTGAACGAGGACGGCAGCGCGATCGTCCGTTCCCGTGACGGCGCTTTGCGGAACCACCAGCACGTCGATCGCCTCATCGACCAGGACCGAGACCGACGCTGTCATGCCTTCGCGCACCGTCGTCGGGGCATCGATGACCTGCACCCGGACTCCGTAGGTGATCAAGCCGGAGTTGCTCGTGGTTCCCACCGGGTCAATCGACACCACGGTTCCCTCGGCGCGCTCTCCGGCCAACGCGTCGAAGGTGATCGTGGCTGGCGAGCCCACACGCACCTTGGCCGCATCAGACTCAGCGAAGTTCGCGACCACTTCAATCGGGCCATCAGGCAAAACGGTGATCCCACCCTGCGCGCCCGATGCGGTAGCCACCTCGCCCACGACATACGGCACGGAACCGATGACCCCATCGACCGGCGTGACAAGCCGAGTGTCATTCACGGCTTGTTGAGCAACCTCGACCGCCACTTCGGCTGATTCGATAGCGGCCTGCGCGGCTGTCACCTCCGCACCGTCGGGCAGTTGCACCGTTTCTTGTGACGTCAGAGCTGATGTCAACGAGGCGCGGGCGGCCGAGACGGTCTGCTCACCAGCGACTTTGCCTTGTCGGTAGACACGCTCTGCGGTCTCGAGTGCCTGACGGGCGTTACGGACGGCGTCGTCTCCGGCCTTTCGCAATTCTGTCTGGGCTTGCTGCACGGCGACATTCGCACTCGCCAGACTCAAGGATGCTGTTTGCTGGGCCTGCTGGTCCACGAGGAGCCCAGTCGTTCGGGCCCGTACGGCGGAGTCGTATGCCTGCCGTGCCGCGAGTGTGGCGGTCTGGGCGCTGGTGCACGCGGCCGTCTCCGAGCCGGCACCTTCGCAGGCGCTGTTCTCCTGGTTCTGGCGTTGGGTGAGGGATTCCCCGGCCTGATTGACGGCCACGTCGTAGCCGATCGCATTGTTGGCTGCGTTCTCTACCGACGAGTCGAAGGCCCGCTGCGCGGAGTCAACGCTTGCCTGGGCGCTTCGCAACTGCGCCTGCGCCGACGGGTTGGGACACATGGCATTCGTCAGGTCGAGACAGGATTCGTCCCACAGATCCTCGGCAACGGCCAACGACTCCTGCGCCTGCTCGACAGCCAACTTGTTTCGCTTGTTCGTCTGCTGCGCAACTCGGGACGCATCCGACAGGGCAGCACTCGCGGAGGCGACCGAGGCGTCACTCGACGCAGATGTCTGCACGGCTTGCGCCAATGTTGACTCGGCGGCTGCCAACTGCTGGCGGGCCGCCGTATCGTCCACGGTGGCGACCACGTCGCCTGCGGACACCACGTCCCCAGCTGCGACATCGACCGACGTTACGGTCCCGGGTGTCGCGAAAGTGAGGTCGACGACACCGGATCGCTCGACCGTGCCGCTTGCCGTGACGGTCGCGGTCACGTCTCCACGGGTGACGGTGACGGTTCGCTGCTCGGGGGCCTGCGAGGACGGTCGCAGGGACACCACGATCAGTCCCAGAACAGCAGCGATGGCAACCCCAATACCCACGTTCATCCACAGGGTGCGTCGTCTCATGGCTTGAGCCTGCCGGAAACCTGTTGTCGCGTCATATCGAGCCTGTTCGAGTCTCGTAAATTCCGCAAGCCACGCACAGTTTTGTCAGATACCGATCAGGGTGCGCAGGTGCCGCGGCGCCGGAGATCCATGACTGAGCATCAGGTCGTGCACCTGCCGGTCAGACCAGTCCGGGTGCACGACTCGAAGATCATTCGCGATACTCCGGACCGCTTGGTAGCCCACGAAATAGGTCGGCAGTTGTCCCGCGGTCAGCAGGGCCCGGCGCCATTTACCGATCGCTTCCCCTTCTTCTTGAAAGCCACGGAACGTCATCAGTCGCAGTGCCTCGTCTTCGCTCATCTCCATGGAGTGGACGCGGATGTCCAGAATCGTGTTGATGGCCATTCGGGCTTGCATCTTCAACTGCTGGAGTCGGATCGCGAGTGCGGACTGCGCTGAATCTTCGGGTGCGTAGCCGTTGTCGAGCAGGAGCTCCTCGGCATACACCGCCCAGCCTTCGACGAAAACGCCGCTGAATCCGAAGCGGCGGACCCGGGTGGGCGTTTGGGCTCGGGCCGCGTGGGCCAATTGAAGAACGTGACCGGGCATGGCTTCGTGGATCGTGAGGTCGTGCAGCAACGTCGCGTTGTACTCGCGGTAGAACGACGCGACCTGCTCCTGCTCCCACGACGCCGGCGTCGGCGAGACGGCGACGTATGTGGGCACCGATGCCTCCTCCAGGGGTCCGGGGGCGTCGCAGTAGGCCACCGCGACTCCTCGATGGATCTCCGGCATTTCGATGACCTCGGTGTCTTGTTGTGGAATCGACACCAATTCCCGATCGCGAACGAAGTCGGTGGCGTGCTCCAGGGCCTCGCGGACCAGCGGCAACACAGTGGTGTCGGTCACGACCGCCTCGGCGGCAACGCGCTCGAGGGCGCGTCGCACCACGCGGTCGGCGTGCACGGATTCGTCGAGATACTCGGCGGCCACCTCGCGCATGCGACCGGTGACCTCGTCCAGGTGCGCTTCCGCCGCGCGCAGCAGGTGATTGGCACTGGTGGCGTCGTCGAGCGAGTGCCACAGCACTCCGGCGTAAATCCGCTGATTTAGTCGAGGACT
>RGQW01000031.1 GCA_010029945.1 Actinomycetota bacterium
ATGAACATCATACCTGTGTCACCATCCCGACTTTTAATGGGAAACACGTCAGGTACCGCCCAACGAGTAAAACGCTTTCCTGTCTCTTTTTCCTGCATGATGTGTGGGACTCCACGCACATCGACAGGGTCAAACAGGTTTGCACGAAAGTCGATAAGATTCATACCGAGACTATTTGGAGTTGCACGGATTGAGCGTCCAGCTAACCGAGGCTCTCGCCGAGTACTGGCACGCAAGAATCCGACAAGAGTGGGGCTATGAATTCGAAGACGTCGCAGACATGGACACCCTCATTGCCAAGCAGGGCTATCGCGGGTCGCGCTATTCCTTCGGCTACCCGGCCTGCCCTGATCTCGAACTTCAGGTCGGGTTGATGGAACTGTTGGAGCCGGAACGCATTGGGGTGACACTGAGTGAGGAGTTTCAGTTGCACCCCGAACAGTCAACAAGCGCGATAGTGGTCCATCATCCAGAAGCAAAGTACTTCAACGCCAACTGAACTTCCGTGAGCAGATAGCAGGACGCGGTTCTGCGTGAGGAGCAACGTGACCGACAATCCTCGGGATTGGCAGCCGCCGTTCGACGATGACGACGAATTTTGGCGCCGTTTCGAGGACTCTCTCAACCGTGCTCAAGGCAACCGCGGGGACACGTCGCCATCGTCCAACCCACCCAGCGAACCTCCGCAGACACCAAGCGAGCCCGACGATGTCTTCGTGCCGCCCGAGCCACCACCGATCTCGGCGCCCCCGGATGCCATCGCGCGTGCCGCCTGGCTCGCGGTGATCATCGGACCGGCCTTGGCCATGATCGGCTACGTATTCGCGATCAGCAGTTTCCTCGGCGGTATCGGTATCGGGGCGACCATCGTCGGTTTCGTCATCTTGATAGCCCGCCGGGACCGACACATCCCACCGGGCGAGGATAGATGTCGATTGCCGGGGTATCGGTTACCGGGACACGCGGGCAAGGTCGGCAGCCCCCACGATGCCGGCATCATTACCGAGCTTGGCCAGCAAAAGCGCCGGATGTGGCCGGTTCGTTCCACCGAAAATCGATTGGCTGAGCGTTTGCTGCGCGCTCGCCAGGATCAGATCGCCTGCGTCGGAGACTCCCCCACCGATCACGAAGGCATCCGGGTCAACGATGGCCGTGAGGTTCGCCAGCCCCCTGCCGAGCCAACCACCGACGTTGGCGAACGCCTCGATGGCAATCGGGTCTCCGCGTCGCGCCGCATCGGTGATATGTGCACCCTGAACGCCTTCGGGTGTTCCGTCCCCGAGTTCGAGAAGCACCGTCGCTTCCGGTCGCCTTTCGGCCGCCAATTCCCGCGCTTCGCGCACGAGCGCGTTGCCGCTCGCGTACTGCTCCCAACACCCGGTGCGGCCGCACCCACACAGCCGGCCATTCGGCACGGCATTGAGATGACCGATCTCCGCAGCAACACCGTGGGCGCCGCGCAAAACCCGGCCATCCACCACGATCCCACCACCGATGCCCGTGCCAACGGTCACCATGACCACGTGCTCGAGCCCGACGCCCGCTCCGAATCGCGTCTCCGCCCACGCCGCCGCCGCACCGTCGTTCTCCACCACGCAGGCCAGGCCTGTGGCGGCTTCCAGAACCGTGCGCACCGGAACGTGGGTCCATGCCAAGTTAGGTGCGAAATAGACCAGGGAGCGGGATTGATCAACGCCGCCGGCAACGCCGACACCGACGCCAATGACCGTTCCGTCGACACCTGCCTGCAGCTCGTTGACGACGTCCGCTACCTCTGCCAGTACGGCGCTGGAGTCGTGACGCGGAGTGGGGCGACGGGCCGTGCGAAGGATGGTGCCGTGTCCGTCCACGACCCCAGCGGCGATCTTCGTGCCGCCGACGTCGACACCGATCGTCACTCCCGACACGGACTCAGGCTCGCGAGAGGAGTCGGTAGACGCGTCGGTGAGCACACCGGTGTCGGATTCCTTGTGCATGGGCCCAGGCTAGGGCCGACGGATGGGAAGCCAGCGAACAGCCGGGAGAACAACCGGCTCCGACGCCGTTGATGCAGAAAGACGAGAAAGGCCCATGCAGATCACACACTCGGGATGGTCCGCCGGATCATCATGACCCGCGTGCGCGCCGGCTCCGGATGATTCCCACCACTGACCGGCAAGCGAGCCGAGCATTCCGAGCATGGACGTCAAGTCCCATCCTTGGGTTGATCCTGCTGAGCCATTCTGCGCATTCGACTCGTGGTCTGCGGCGTCTGAAGTCTCGCCAGGACCATCAGCGTCACCGCTGCGGGACAACCACCAGGGACGCTCGTCGCTGTCGTCCATCACGCTTCCCTCTCCCTTTCATCCACCTGCTCATCGGGCTGCTCATCAGCCTGATCGCTCGCGCCGCTCGACGCACGGGGTTCGGGCCACTGCGCAGGGTCGGCGCGGAAGGACACCGCGATGCTGTCACCTGCCAGGACAGCTTCCACCGCGACACATCGACGCAGCGTCGAGTCGAGTTCGATGCGAGCGCTCACACCGTCGAGACGCACCACGATGTGAGTCGACGGGTACGACGGATCTTGTGACCACACTCCGACCTCGACATCGCAGTACTGCAGGCCAGGGATAGTGACCGACAGGACGTGCCCACCGTCGGATTCGGATCCGAATGAAGACGCAGATTCCGGCGAGATCGTGAGAGACAGCGGCCCTGCACCACGTGGCTCGATCCCGCGAGCTGCGCGGGATGGCAACACCGGAACCTTGCCCGCTCGACTCCGCTGCACAGGAATGTCGAACAAGCGATCCTGCAACTGTTCCACCAGACCCCGCGCGGATCGGCGAATCTTGTTCGGCCATCCATCGCGCTTGCGCGGCATCGGGGCGACAACCACTCCGGTCACGCGCAAACCCAAGGCACAGCCCTGCGCCACCTGGACCGTGACGCTATCCATGGCGGCACGCTCGGGCGGCGTGACGACAATCCACTCGACGTCACCACCGGCCAACGCATCGGACATGGTCTTCGCGCGCTGGGCCAAGGGGGTCTCGGCGGCTGACACCTGCAGCAGCGCCGAGAGGGAACAGGCATCGGACACCAACTCGGGTACCGATCCGTCGACGACGACAATGGTCGGATCGACTCGCGCGTTCGCAACGTCGAAGGCGGCGAGCAGCATGGCCGTCCGTCGCACTGATGCCATCGCGCCAGAAAGATCGCCGCTTACTCTGGACGCCCCGGTGACGCAGAAAGATTCGGCGAACTCACTCACGAGAGGGTGCTCGCTGAAGTCCCCCAGGTCGACGACGTGGGCGGTCGATATCGCTTTCCGGGCAGCGCTCTCGGCCCACACTGCACCGCTGGGCGTGATGGAACTAGCCAGCAGCACCGGATTCCACCCGCTCCTTCAATCCCTTGAGGGCGGTATCCACGATGACCTTTTCGGCCTTGCGCTTGATCATGCCGAGCATCGGGATCTTGACGTCAACCGCGAGGCGATACAAGACGGTCGTCGCCTCACCCGACGCCGTCAGTCGATACATCCCGTCCATCGCGGTCACCATGTCGCCTTTGGTCAACTTCCAGGTGACTTCGGTGTCGCCGTTCCAGTCATATTCGAGCTCGTAGTCATCGCGAATCGGCCCCGAATCGATGTGGAAACGTGCGTCGGCTGGACGCCCGTCGTCTTCGTAGACGCTCAGCACCTCGACGGAGGTGATGCCCTCACTCCACTGCGGGTACGCCGGAAGATCCGCGATCACGTCCATGATCTGCGCGGGAGTCGCGTTGATCTCGATGCTCGATTCGGTTTGGTCAGCCATGGGGGGAGGCTACCTGCTGCCTCTAGAGGTCAATGGCGAATGGGCGTTCTCGTCCGTGGAAATGCCCGACGTTGACGGACTCGGTGCGACCGATTCTGGTTCGAGCCGCCAACGGCTGGTGGACATGACCGTAGAAATGAAACCGCGGTTGGTGACGCTCGATGTACTCCACGATCGCGTGCGATCCCACCTCGAATCGTCGAGCGACGACGTCGTAGTTCAACAGCGGGTGGTGCGGCGGAATGTGGGTGAACAGCACATCGACGGGGCCGAGGGTGTCGAGCTTCGCCGCATACTCGGCCGGATCGATCTCATAGGGAGTGCGCATCGGACTGATCAACCCTCCGCCGACGAATCCCCATCGTTGACCGTCAACGTCGATCACGTCACCGTCGATGATGCGATGTCCTTCGCGCGCATACTCCGGCCACAGGGCCGGAACATCGACGTTGCCGAAGGTCATGAGTGCCGGCGAGGGCATCGCAGCGAACAACGATTCGTACTGCCGCCGCACCATGGATTCCAGGATCGGCCATCGCTCGTGACGATCCGTGACACCAATCTCCGCCCATGCCGCATCCGACATGGCGCGAGCCTCATCGAAACGATTGGCGGTTCGCGCCTCGATATACGCGCGCGCATGCTCGGCTCCGAAGAGTTCGGCGAAAATGCCAGCCTCTGGATCGTCGTAGTCGAGGAAGAGGATGAGATCGCCCAAGCACACAAAGACATCCGAGCCTTCGGCGGCCTTCGCGAGGGCACCATCCGCCCCATGAACGTCGCTAACGATGTTGACGCGCATCGCGCTCCAACTCGTCCTTCAACGACCACGCGATCTTCTTCCACGCATGGACATACCGGCGCCGCAGCCGAGCGATCTGCCGCTGGGCGCGACGGCCACTGCCCACAGCGCGTGGCTCGTACGCCGACCCCGGCCGGGTCGGGTCTGCGCGCAGGTAGTGATGCAGCAGCACGCCGGGGGTGTGTTCTTCGAGCCAGATCTCGGCGGATCCGACGACGTCACCTGTGACAGTCCACCGCATGCCATCGAATCCTCGATCCATGTAGACCTCGAGGGTCAGGCTCGGCCACCACGCCGCCCACCGTTCGCGCACAGCCAGCGCCACGTCGGGCCGCCTGGCGCGAATGAAGGTCTCATCCACGATGTCCAAAATCGGGGCACATTCGCCGATCGGAACCTGATCGAGCGCCTTGTGGGTAGAAGGCATATCGGTAGCGTGCCATGGGATGGGGACGGCGGCATCGCTGCCGACGGCGCTCCCGATACCGCCGTCGAAATCGCTGCCGATATCGCCGTCGATATCGCCACCGATGGCGCCGCAGGTATACCCGAGCGCTTCCCCACGGATTCTCGGCTTTTGGTCGCCCAAACGGCTGTCATCGCGTACCGTGCATCACATCATTTTCGCCGCTGCGGCGGCCAGAGCGAGGGAGACGGCACGTGCTCAAGGAGTTCAGCGTTCCGGCCATGGTTCCTGCCCCTACCACGGGGAATCTCACCGACCACATCGTGGAGAACGCGCAGACAAACCCGTCCAAGGTGGTCTTCTCCCTGCAACGCGGCGACGCGTGGGTGGGCGTCACAGCCGCACAGTTCCTCGATGAGGTGAAGGCCATCGCCAAGGGCATCGTGGCCAGCGGGGTGCAGGCTGGGGAACGCGTCGGCGTCATGTCGCGCACGCGGTACGAGTGGACCCTCGTCGACTACGCGATCTGGTACGCCGGCGGCATCTCGGTACCCGTCTACGAGACGTCCTCGGCCGAACAGGTCGCATGGAACCTGACCGACTCCGGGGCCGTAGCGCTGTTCGCCGAGAGCGGCAAGAACAAGGCCGTCTTCGATCAAGTTGCCCCCGACCTGCCCGATGTGACGCGGGTGTGGGTGTTCGACAACGACGACCTCGAGCCCCTGAAAGCTTCCGGCGTGGGCGTCAGTGACGACGAGCTCGAAGCTCGCCGCGCCACCGTGCAGCCGGACACTCTGGCGACCATCATCTACACCTCGGGAACGACCGGGCGCCCCAAGGGCTGCATGCTCACCCACAAGAACCTGATGTTCGAGGTCGAGAACGTCATCGCCGGGCTCAAGGACGTGTTCATGGGTCCCGGATCGTCCACGCTGCTCTTCCTGCCGGTCGCCCACGTTTTCGGTCGACTGATCCAGCTCGGGGCGGTCCGCGCGCAAACACGTCTCGGTCACGCGCCCGACGTCAAGCAGTTGCTGCCGCTTCTGCAGAGTTTCCAGCCGACCTTCGTGCTGGCCGTGCCCCGCGTGTTCGAGAAGATCTACAACTCCGCGCAGCAGAAGGCCGCCGCGGAAGGCAAGGGCAACATCTTCGATAAGGCCGCACACACGGCGATCGAGTACAGCGAGGCTCTCGACGAGGGCGGTGCCGGTTTCGGACTCAAGCTCAAGCACGGGCTGTTCGACAAGCTCGTCTACAAGAAGTTGCGGGCAGCGATGGGCGGCCAGGTGGAGTGGGCCGTTTCCGGTGGTGCGCCCCTGGGAGCTCGACTCGGTCACTTCTTCCGCGGTATCGGCATCACCGTGCTCGAGGGCTACGGCCTGACCGAGACATCGGCAGCGACGACGATCTCGCGACCGGGCTCGATCGAGGTCGGTGCGGTTGGCCAGCCGTTCCCCGGTGCCAGCGTCAAAGTGGCTGAGGACGGCGAGTTGCTGTTGGCCGGCGGACAGATCTTCGTCGGTTACTGGAACAACCCGACCGCCACGGCCGAGGTGCTTGAGCCGGACGGCTGGTTCCACTCCGGCGACATCGGCGAGATCGATGATCGTGGCTTCGTTCGCATCACCGGCCGCAAGAAGGAGCTGATCGTGACGGCCGGTGGCAAGAACGTCGCTCCGGCAGTTCTCGAGGACCGTCTGCGCAGCCACGCACTGGTGAGCCAGTGCATGGTGGTCGGTGATCAAAAGCCCTTCGTGGCAGCCATCGTGACGCTCGACCCCGAGGCGCTTCCCATGTGGCTGAAGGTCGCGGGCAAGGACGAAAGCCTGACCCCGGCAGACCTTATGGAAGACGCAGAGGTTCTCGCCGAGATCCAGGGCGCTGTCGATGAGGCCAACAAGGCCGTGTCCAATGCCGAAGCGATCAAGAAGTGGGTCCTCGTCCCCGATGAGTGGACCGAAGAGGCCGGTCAGATGACCCCCTCAATGAAACTGAAGCGGGGCGTTGTCCAGAAAGAGTACGAGGCACAGATCGAGGGGATCTACGCCTAGGTCGACCGGGCGCCCGATCTGTATCACGGGCGGACGTCGTGCTCGTTAGGCGATGTCGCGCCGGTTAGCCGGCAATGCGCCGTCTAGCCGACAACGCGTCCGATACCGCTGAACCGGGACGAGTACCACGGTCCGAGGATGTTCGAGACGACCACGCCTGTGCGTGGGTTAGCGGCGTGCACCATTTTGCCGTTGCCGATGTACATACCCACGTGGTGCGTCCCACGCCCGAAGTAGAACACCAGGTCTCCGGGCTGGGCTTGGCTCAGGGGCACTCGGCGCGTGACCGAGTACTGCGAGCGGCTGTAGTGCGGCAGTGAGACACCGGCCTGTCGCCACGCCGTCATCGTCAGTCCGGAGCAGTCGAAAGAGTTGGGTCCTGCAGCTGCAGCGACGTAACGGTCACCGACTTGCGACAGCGCGTAGGACACGGCCTTCGCTGCTCGACCACTGCCGGTGAATCCACCGCCGGCGCTCGAGGACCCGCCGGAATTGTTGAGTTGGGCAGCCGCTGCCGCTGCCGCGGCGCGGGCGGCTTCGCGCTCCTCACGAGCCAATTGCGCGAGGCGCTGACGTTCCTTCTCCTCCAGGTTCGCCAAAACGCGCTCAGCTTCGGCCAGGCGGTCCTTCGCCTCCCCCTTCGCTTCCTTCATGCGATCGCGAAGGTCCTTGGCCCGTGCCTCCTTGTCCAAAACAGCGGCTTCCGACTGGGCGAGCCGCAGACGCGCGGTGGCGGTTTTGCGCAGGGCGGACGCCTGGCCACGCTGCACTGCATCAAGGGCCGCCGCCTGGGCAAGGAATTCGTTCGGGTCCTCGCTCAGGAGCACCTGCAGCGAGGTGTCCAGGCCCCCGGAGGTGTACGCCGCGCGAGCGAGGTCGTCGACCGCACCCAAGATTTCACGCATCTCACGACGCTCCCGCTTGACCTTGGCCTTCAGGGCATCGAGCTGCCGACGCACTTCCTGGAGTTCGTTACGAGACTCGTTGAACCGCTCGGTCGCAGACTCGGCCTTGGACTCCAGGTCCATCACCTTCATGCGGACCTGCTCAAGATCAGGTGCCGCATGGGCCGGACTCACCAGTACTCCCGACGCCACGAGACCACCGAGGGCCAGCAGGACACCCACGGAACGGGCACTGCGCCTCATCCGCACGTGTGGCCTCCTGGTGAGCGTCTCGTCTGGTCGTCCCCGGGGACGTGGGTTGGTGCCGGCACGCGGCTGTCCACCCTCGGACGGGCCTACCAGGACCCCGGTTCCCTCAAGGTAACAGAATGGTGACGACGCGCTCGACGGGTGTCCTAGAAATGTCCTAGAAACATCTCACCCCGCCTGGCGCTCCCCTGGGACGAGGCGTAGCGGCGGCACCAGGCCGGAGTCGGCCAGAACACCTATGGCTCGGGCGTGGTCACTGGCCAGTGGCACGGGGCTGTGGCGGGGATCCGGGGTGCCGAGCAGAACGGTGACGACGCAATCGTCGCAGGCGGGGCCCGCTACCTGGCAGGAGTCGCAATCAATGACCATGCCTGCACGCTAGACGCGGGGTCTGACACTGCCCTAGCGATCGGCTGTCCTGCCGATCGGCTGTGGTCGCCGAGGTTCAGACGCCGCCATCTCCAGGGGTTTCCTGGCTCGGCCCACCGAACTCGGGCCGGGGCACCACCTCGATGTGGTCGCTCGCCGAGCACCAACGGCAGGTCACCGCCTCGACGTGCTCCGCCAGCACCTCGTGCTCTTCCACGGCCACCTCACCCGACAAGGACGCGTGCCAATACTCGCGGGATCGGACCGTCCTGGTGACGTCGAAACGCGTCAGATTGCCGCAGTGCCCACAGCGAAGACGCGAGGACTCATCGGGCAGGGAGATAGCCATAGCGATGAACCTACCGGGCGATGTCACACCTGCGGCCTAGTGTGCCTGCAGATGTCGATCACCGAGGGACAGATGACTACCGGCCAGCTGACGTTGGATGAGCTAGCCGCGGAGGAGCCGTTGGCGTCCGTGACGTTCGTCATCGTCGATCTCGAGACAACCGGCGGTCCAGCGTCCGAAGCCGGCATCACGGAGATCGGAGCCGTCAAAGTCCGCGGCGGTCAAACCCTGGGAGAGTTCGCGACCCTGGTCGACCCCGACCGAAACATCCCCGCCCACATTCAGGCGATGACGGGCATAACTCCGGGCATGCTGCGCGATGCACCATCGGTGGCCGGGGCCGTGGCGTCTTTCGGCGAGTTCGCCGGTGACGCGATCCTTGTCGCCCACAACGCTCCCTACGATCTTGGGTTCCTCAAAGCCGCATGCGCTCGCCACGATCTGTCGTGGTTTCCCGGACGGTCGTTAGATACCGCGCGGCTCGCCCGCGTGGCACTGCACCCAGGCGAAGTGCGCAACTGCAAACTGGCCACGCTCGCCCAGCACTTTCACTCGCCCGTCACACCCGTTCATCGGGCACTCGCCGATGCCCGCGCCACGACGCACGTACTGCACCGCTTGTTCGAACGCGTCGGGTCTTTCGGTGTCGTCACCTGGTCGGACCTGCGGGCGTTCGTTTCGAGGGTATCGACCGAGCAGCGCGCGAAACGCCATCTCGCAGACGGTCTTCCGACCGGGCCGGGCGTCTATACCTTCGTCGACGCCCAAGGCACACCGCTGTATATCGGAACGTCGCGCAACGTTCGTTCACGCGTTCGCAGCTACTTCTCCGCTGCCGAACAACGCGCCCGCATGACGGAGATGATCGGCATCGCCCAACGCGTGGAGGCCATCCCGTGTTCGACGCCTCTGGAAGCCCGGATCCGCGAACTGCGCGCGATTTGCGTGCACCAGCCGCGGTATAACCGAAAGTCGCGTCGGGCCTCGACCACCTGGTGGTTGCAACTCAGCGACGAACCGGCACCGCGCTTGGTCTCCGTTCGGGCAACGGCGGAAGCTTTCCCTGACTCCGGCTGGGGTCCCTTCACCTCACGGGGAGCCGCTCGCGCCGCCGCCGAATTCCTGTCCAACGAAACGGGACTGCGCACGTGCACGCCGCGACTTGCCCGCACTCCTGCGGCCACATCACCCCAATGTTTGCGCGGTCACCTTGGGTCGTGTGCGGCCCCGTGCACCCGCGACGGGGACCGGGACGCCTACGCCGATGCCGTTCAGCGGGTGCAGCAGATCCTGGCCGGGGATCTGGCCGAACTCATCGAAGCTGGACACACCCGCATGACCTCCTACGCGCACACAGAAGAATTCGAAGAAGCAGCCACTCTTCGCGATCAGATGTCGGCGGTTGTCGGTGTCAGCGAACGCTTCCACCGGCTGCGTGCTCTGCGCGACGCCGGAACCATCGTGGCCGCAGCGCCCGATGGCCGGGCAGGTTGGGATATTCACGTCATCGATCGGGGCCGACTGGTGGCCGCAACGCACGCATCCACCTCGCACGATGCACGTGCGTGCGCCCGTGCGGCCGTCACGACCGCCGAAGACCGAGCCGTGGGGTCAGCGTCGACGACCGTCGAGGAAATGTCGCTGCTCGCTCGGTGGCTGGAATCTCCCGACGTGCGATTGATCAGCGTCGAGACACCCATGGCCTGGCCATCCTCCGCCGGATCACGCATGTTCTCCACCGATGAATCACGCGCGGACCGTTCAACGTCCTCGCGCACCTCGGGTCATCAAGGACGCCCCGTAGGTCCCGCACCGGGAGTCACGACCGTGAGTCGGCTACTTCCCCTGGACGCGGGCTAGTTGTCTGCCGCGTCGGCCACACGATTGCTGGCGTCGGCCCATCGCGAGACCAACGCCCACGCATCTCCGGATTCCAGCACCGCTAGGGCCCGCGGTATCGCAGATCCAATGCGCTCACTCAGCGATTCGGTGTCGTTACCGTGATTGACTGCCGCGTCGAAGGCCACCAAGGCGGCCGCAGCGTTCACCGCAACCGCGTCACGAATCGCCGACACCCGAGGAGCGTCCTGCGCTGAGACACTCGCCTCACCCGGGCGCAAGCAGGCCTCAAGAAGCTCCACGTTTCTCTCCGCCGTCCCACCTACCAAGAGCGACGCGTCGACCCGCGCGATACCCCACTCGCGTGGGTCGAGGACAACCTCCTGCAGTTCAGCACCCGTTGCATCCCAAGCCCGCGTCGTCGTCGTCGTGGAGATTTCATCGAGACCGTCATCGCCTCGAACGACGATCACCGACACGCCTCGATCAGCCAGGACCCGCGCCATCACCGGAGCCGATTCGACTCTCGCACACCCCACGAGCATTGCTTCGGGGCGCGCCGGGTTGGCCAGCGGTCCGGCGATGTTGAACACCGTGGGCACTGCGAGTTCTCGACGGGTGGGCCCGGCGAATCTCAAGGCCGGGTGAAAAGCCGGAGCGAAACAGAACCCGATACCGACCTCCCGAGCGCAGGTGGCAACCGCATCCGCACTCAATTCGATGCGCACCCCGAGAGCCTCGAGCGCATCAGCCGATCCAGTCGCGCTGGACGCAGCCCGGTTGCCGTGCTTGATAACCGGCGCTCCTGCCGCTGCCACCACCAGGGCTGTCATCGTCGAGATGTTCACCGAGTTCGATCCGTCGCCGCCGGTGCCGACAACATCGACGACCACACTCGGACGCTGCTCGGAGTCGATGAGCACCGCCCGCTCCATCATCGAGTCGACCAGCGCGCGCACCTGCTCGGGTGACTCACCGCGCACGCGAAGCGCCGTCACAAAAGCTGCAATCTGAGCTGAGGTCGCCTGGTCGTCGAGGATGCGATCGATCGCCCACGCCACACCGTCGGGGGGCACGGACGTCTCGGACATCGCCGCGGCGAGCACGGTCGGCCACGTCCACGAAGAATCGGTCATCGTCACTGAAGGCTTGGCGGTCGCGATCGGATCCCTAGGAGGGCAGGGCGATACGTCGCTTGAGCAAGTCGGCTGCCGCCCTGGCGAGCGCTCGAGGGTCAAGCGGGTGGGACACCACCGCATCTGCTCTCGACCAGGTAGCCAGCCACCCGTCCTGGGGCCGCCCGATCAGCACCAGGATCGGCGGGCATTGGTAGATCTCGTCCTTGAGTTGTCGCGCAATCCCCATGCCGCCGGCAGGGGTGGCCTCGCCGTCAAGAATCACCAGGTCGAATCGCTGTGCATCCACCTGGGTGATCACCATCGGCTCGGTGGCACATTCGACGTAGGAGACCGGCGGTAAGTCCTGATCGGGGCGAAGGCCCAGGCTGGACAGCACCTGCTGTCGGACTCCCCGGTCATCGCTGTAGACCAGAACTTTCAGGGGCTTGAGCTCGTCTTCCGGGGCGTGAGAAGGCGGTGGTGAGGCCTCGCCGGAGTCGGGGCCGCCATCGGTCACACTCAAGGGATTCTCCGTTGCCACGGGCTCACTCTAGACCGGAGGCGAGTGTGGCGAAGATCGCTCGAAAATCATGCCTACCGGCCAGGCTCAATCCAGGGGGACATGACAGACTTTCCCCGTGGCGAACACAACCTCGATCCCCGCTGCCTACAGCCATGCTCCGGCCAACCGGCCGAACATGGTCTCGATCGGAACGATCGTGTGGCTCTCGAGCGAGCTCATGTTCTTCGCGGCCCTGTTCGCCATGTATTTCACGCTCCGAGCGGTCAACCCCGAGGTGTGGGCCGCGGAGACGGAACTGCTCAATATTCCGTTCGCCAGCATCAACACCACGATCCT
>RGQW01000301.1 GCA_010029945.1 Actinomycetota bacterium
CCTGACCAAGCTCGATGGCGATGCCCGCGGCGGCGCCGCGCTCTCGATCGTCACCGTCACCGGTAAGCCGATCATGTTCGCGTCGGTCGGCGAGCAGCTATCCGACTTCGAGGCGTTCCACCCTGACCGGATGGCCAATCGCATCCTGGATATGGGCGATGTCCTGACCTTGATTGAGCAAGCCGAGAAGGCGTTCGACGCCGAACAGGCCGAGAAGATGGCCCGCAAGGTCACCTCGGGCGAAGATTTCACCCTCGAGGATTTTCTCGAGCAGATGCAGTCCATCAAGAAGATGGGATCCCTGGGCAAGATCTTGGGGATGCTCCCCGGCATGGGGGACATGAAGGCCCAGTTGGACCAGGTCGACGATCGCGAATTGGATCGAGTGTCGGCGATCATCCAGTCGATGACCCCCGCCGAGCGCCAGGACCCAAAGATCCTCAATGGCTCGCGCCGGACGCGCATCGCGAACGGTTCGGGCACCCAGGTCAGCGACGTCAACTCACTCATCGATCGTTTCGGTGAGGCGCAGAAGATGATGAAGCAGATGGGCAAAGGCGGCGGCATGCCCGGAATGCCAGGCATGCCGGGTGCCCCGGGGGCAGGGGGCGGAAAGAAATCCAAGGGGAAGATGCCCAAGCAGGCCGGACGCAAAGCCAAGAAGGGCCGGAGCGGAAATCCGGCGAAGAGGGCGGCCCAGGAGGCGGGACAGCCCGCCGCTACCGGGGCGGACGCGGCACCGATGACGCCGCCGGACCTCTCCGATCTCCCCGACGATCTCAAGAAGCTGCTCTCCTAGCCCCGGGCGGCCTGCACGCCGCCACCTCTGGCAGACTCAGCACGTTCTCGACGAAGGCGAGGCCCTCTCACCTCGCCCGCGTCGGTCCGAGAGTCGGCCCAGCACGGCACCCCACGCCGGTGCGAAGCCGTCCACCACACGTCAGGAGAGCAGCCACCCGTGGCAGTCAAGATCAAGTTGAAGCGCGTGGGCAAGGTCCACGCACCCCAGTACCGCGTCGTCGTCGCGGATTCGCGAACGGCTCGTAACGGCCGCGCGATCGAAGAGATCGGCATCTACCAGCCGCTCGAGGACCCCAGCATCATTCGCGTGGACTCGGAGCGGGTTCAGTACTGGCTCGGAGTCGGCGCGCAGCCGACCGAGGCCGTCGCCGCCATCTTGAAGGTCACCGGCGACTGGCAGAAGTTCAAAGGCGAGCCCGGTGCCGAAGGCACACTGCAAGTAGCCGAGCCCAAGGCAGAC
>RGQW01000302.1 GCA_010029945.1 Actinomycetota bacterium
GTTGGACGAAGTCGCCGGTGGACACTTCCGCGTCGCGCGTCATGTCCCAGGCCGCGCCCCAGATGACCGCTCGGGCGAGAGAGTCGGTCAAGCCACCCACGTGCGCAGTGGCCGTAGCCCAAGAATTCTCGTCGAGTCGAACCTTCGCAAAAGTGAGGTCACCGTCGTTGACCAAGAGCAGGTCCGCGCGCGCCTTGCCGACCAATTCCGGCACGTCGGTCGACGCTCCGGTGACATCCACCTCGACGCGCTCTCGAAGAACCAATCGCGCATCGGTGACGTCGTACAAGCCGATAGCCACACGGTGTGATCGCAGGGTCGGCTCGATTCCTGCCGGCACTAACGGCGGCTCCTGCTCGATACGGACCGATGTGTACGCGCCATCGGCATCCACGTCCACGTGGGGTCGCAGCAGGTTGACTCCGCTGGTTTGCAACCACTCGCGGGTCCACTGGGAGAGGTCGCGACCGCTGGTCGCCTCGAGTTCGGTGAGCAAATCGTGCAACTCGGTATTGCCCCACGCGTGCTTGGTGAAGTACTCGTGAAGCCCGGCGAGGAACTCGCGCTCTCCTACCCATGCCACGAGTTGTCGGAGAGCCGAGGCCCCCTTCGCGTAGGTGATGCCGTCGAAGTTCACCCGCACCGCGTCGAGGTCGACCATGTCGGCCGCGATCGGGTGAGTGGAGGGAAGTTGGTCCTGCCGGTAGGCCCAAGCCTTGCGGAGGTTCGCAAAGGTGGTCCATGCCTCGGAGAATCGAGTCGCATGCACGTTGGCGTGGTGCGCCGCCCACTCGGCGAAGGACTCGTTCAGCCACAGATCGTCCCACCACTTCATGGTGACGAGATCGCCGAACCACATATGAGCCATCTCGTGCAGGATGGTGTTGGCTCGCTGCTCGTAGGCCGCCTGGGTGACACGAGAACGGAAGACGAAATCTTCCAGGAAGGTGACGCAGCCCGCGTTCTCCATGGCCCCTGCGTTGAACTCAGGGACGAAAAGTTGGTCGTACTTTCCGAAGGCATACGGAACCTGAAACTGTTCCTCGAAGAACGCGAAGCCCTGCTTGGTCAGCTCGAAAATGTCATCGGCATCCAAGTGCTCGGCCAGTGATGCACGGCAGAAGACCCCGAGCGGGTAGGTGCCATGAGGACCGGCGTAGGAGTCGCGAACCACGTGATACGGGCCCGCGACAAGTGCCGTGATGTAGGTGGACATGCGGGGAGAGGCGTCGAAGTTCCACACGGCCATCCCGGGGCCGA
>RGQW01000303.1 GCA_010029945.1 Actinomycetota bacterium
TTCGTGGACTCGGTCATCAACTTGGGTAAAGCCACTGTGGGTGATAAGACGATCGTGGATGCGCTGGTTCCCTTCACCGACGCCTTCGCGACGGCCGTCGAATCTAGCGGCGATGTTTCGCAGGCGTGGCAGACCGCAGCGGCGGCATCGGAAGAAGCCGCCGCGGCCACCGAAGCGCTGGTGCCGCGCATGGGTAGGGCGCGGGTCCTCGGTGAGCGCTCGGTCGGTTCCCCCGACCCCGGCGCCGTCTCGTTCGCGATGGCCGCCCAAGCCGCCGCCACGACCGACTAGTCGAACGACGAACGGGCAACGACCCAACCAACGCAGGCTTCTCCGAGCGAGAGCGAACAAAGAGATGAGTAGGTAATGCCGAAGACGCGTCAATTATCGATGGATGCGCCGTGGTCGCAGGTGCAGGTGTCGACGAAGGATTGGGATACCGCTGATCCCGCTCTGTTGACCACCATGCTCACCCACATGCACATCATTCGTGCGTTCGAAGAGACCGCTCTTGAGTTCGCCGGCGAGAAACTGGTGAACGGACCGCTGCACTCCAGCATCGGCCAAGAGGGCGGCGCCGCCGGCTCGGTGCTGGCGTTAGCTCCATCGGATCAGATAAACGGTTCCCACCGGGGTCATCACCAATTCCTGTCGAAGACACTCGGCTTCATCTCACCCGATGGTCTCGATCCCCGGGCTGATTTCTCCGATGACGTGTCGACAGTGGTGCAGCGGGCGCTGGCGGAGATTTGCGGCCTGGCGCAGGGCTACTGCGCTGGCCGCGGAGGGTCGATGCACCTGCAGTGGAAGGAGGCCGGTGCACTCGGCACGAACGCCATCGTCGGTGGCGCCGTTCCGTTCGCGACGGGGTTCGCCTGGGCGAACAAGCATTCGGGCTCTCAGGCGGTCTCGGTCTCCTACTTCGGCGATGGGGCCATGAACATCGGATCGGTCCTGGAGTCGTTGAACCTGGCGGCTGCGTGGAAATTGCCCGTGTGCTTCTTCGTCGAGAACAACCAGTACGGAGTGTCCACCACGGTCGAGGAGGCCACCGGTGAGCCACGGCTATCCGGACGAGGCCCCGGTTTCAAGATCGCGAGCTGGCAGGTCGACGGCATGGATCCACTCGCGGTGTACCTGACGATGCAGAAGGCCGTCGAGCACATGCGCTCGGGCAACGGCCCCACGCTCGTCGAGGCGGATGTGTACCGCTACTTCCATCAGAACGGAC
>RGQW01000304.1 GCA_010029945.1 Actinomycetota bacterium
GGGTGTGGCAGCGGCCGTCGCGGCCCAAGACGCGGGGCTCGATGTGCGGGTCATTGATCGGGGACGACGCCCAGGCGGCCGCATGGCATCCCGTCGGCTGCGCGAGACGGGAACGGATTTTGACGGTCGCGTTGTCGACCACGGTGCGAGTTACTTCACTGTTCGTGACGCGGACTTCACGAAGGTGGTCAACTCGTTAATCGACCGAGGGGTTGTGCGCCCGTGGACCGACACCTTTCATGTCTACAGCGAAGGAGCAATGTCCGGCGTACGCACAGGCCCGATGCGATACGCGGCAACGGGGGGATTGCGAACAGTGGTGGAAACACTCGCCGAAGACGTGACGCATATCGAGTGTGACCGTCATGTCGATCGGGTGGAGATCGCGGCTCACACAGTGTCCGTCGAGGGTCAAAGCGCGTCGTCGCTCGCGCTGTGTATGCCGCAACCCCAGGCGGAGCGAATCGTTCCACCCGGCGTTCTGCCGGATGTCGGTATCACGTGGGAGCCCGTGATTGCGGTGACGCTGGTCTTCGAACAGCAGGAGTGGATCGATCTCGATGGCGTCTTCGTCAATGACGATCCGATCATCACGTGGATCGCCGACGACGGCAGTCGGCGGGGTGATGCCGCGCCCGTGCTCGTGGCGCATGTGAATCCGGTCTTTGCCGCGGGGCACCTCGACGACCCCAGCGGTGTTCTGCCGCAGACCATCGCGGCCGTTCGCCGCGTACTGGACATCGACCCGTTGCCCGTCTGGACGTGGGCGCATCGGTGGTCCCTCGCGAAACCGATCGCCGCCCTTGACGAGGACTGCTGGCTGCACCCGGAACTCCCGGTCGGCTTGGCCGGCGACGCCTGGGCAGGCGGGCCACGGGTGGAAGCGGCGTGGCTGTCTGGCCGAGCCCTTGGCCGAGCCCTTGCGGTGCGGCACTCCTCATAGTCATCCGATAACCTCTTCGCTCGTGCCTGCGCTCGTGCTCGTCGGCGCCCAGTGGGGTGACGAGGGCAAAGGAAAAGCAACCGACCTGCTCGGTGGTCGTGTCGACTTCGTAGTTCGGTACCAAGGTGGGAACAACGCAGGGCACACCGTTGTCGTCGGTGATCGAACGTTCGCCCTCCACCTTCTCCCCAGCGGGATCCTCACGCCTGATGTGACTCCGGTGATCGGCAACGGAGTTGTCGTAGACCCTGAAGTGCTGTTCGAAGAGATCGAAGGGTTGCGCCAAC
>RGQW01000305.1 GCA_010029945.1 Actinomycetota bacterium
GAATTGGGCTTATTGGAGTTCTCCTTGTGGCGATCTCCGTGGTTACGGACGCATCGATGGCCCTCCATCAGCGCTCGGTGCTTCAGGCACGAGCAGATGCTGCGGTGCTGGCGGGCAGTCAGGGAATAGATCTCACGACGTATTACCTGCGCGGTGCCACAACCGCAACGACCCTGGTTCCCGCCAACGCTCAATCACTGGCCCTGCGTCAGATCGAACAGGCGCAGAGCGACGACACCATCGATGGCCTGGAAGTGGTTGCTCTGACGGCTTCACCGACAACGGTCACGGCAGTGCTGCAGGCGCCCATCCGGACCGCCTTTTGGCCGATCGAGGCGACCATCACCGTGGAATCCGCCGGTCGATTGGACTACGTCGGCTAGAAACGCGGCTGAGCCGTAGTCTTGCGCCTCGTGGCCTCTCTTGAAACCGATGAACGGATCTCCACGGTCGTGGCGACACTCGCCAATGTGGAGAAGGTCTTCGACATCGAATCGACGCAGGCCGAAATCGGCGAATTGGAAATAGCAGCATCCGCGCCCAACTTGTGGGATGACCAGGCGAATGCACAAAAGGTGACATCCCGATTGTCGTTCTTGCAAGGAGAGCTGCGACGAATGACAGAACTGAGATCCCGCGCTGACGATCTTCCCGTCCTTTTCGAGTTAGCGGAGGCGGAGAACGATCAGAGCGCGCAGGACGAAGCTCTGGCGGAACTCGATGCTCTCGAGCGGGACATCAACGATCTCGAAGTGCGCACGTTGCTGTCGGGGGAGTATGACGATCGGGAGGCGCTTGTCACCATCCGATCGGAAGCCGGCGGAGTCGACGCAGCCGATTGGGCAGAGATGCTGATGCGCATGTATCTCAGATACTGCGAGAGGCACGGATGGGCAGTGGAGATGTACGACACGTCCTATGCGGAGGAAGCGGGCATCAAGTCCGCGACTTTCGCGGTAAAGGCTCCCTACGCCTACGGAACTCTGTCCGTCGAGCAGGGAACCCATCGCTTGGTGCGCATTTCCCCGTTCGACAACCAAGGGCGCCGGCAAACGTCTTTCGCCGGTGTCGAAGTGATTCCCGTCGTTGAGCAGACGGAAAGCATCGAAATCCCCGAGGACGACCTCCGGGTGGATGTGTATCGATCGAGTGGCCCGGGCGGGCAAGGCGTGAACACAACGGACTCTGCGGTCCGACTTACGCACGTGCCCACCGGCATCGTGGTGTCG
>RGQW01000306.1 GCA_010029945.1 Actinomycetota bacterium
TCACAACCGTCGACACAGCACCCGTTCTCCAGGTCCGCGTTCCGGCCGCGTATCGACCGGAGATCGATGCCGTCGTGGACATCACCGCTGCACTCTCTGGCGATGGGCTTTCGTGACCCGACCGCGTGGTTGGACCTATGACAAGATCACGACGTGCCTCGCATCACCGCCCCGACGGTCGCGGAGCATCGCGATCAACGCCGTGCCGATCTCGTGGCCGCCGGTGGAGAACTTCTTGCCACCGAGGGACCTGATGCCGTCACCATGACGGCTGTCGCCGCCCGGACGGGGCTTTCGAGAACGGCCGTATACGAATACTTCACCTCCGCCGACGAGTTGGTAGCCGTCGTGCTCGGTGACCAGATGGTCCTGTGGCGGGAGGCGCTTCGCCAGCGACTGCACGCGGCCTCATCCGAAACGGGCGATCTCGACACCGTCAGGATCTACGTTGAGGTCGCCATGGGGCTCGTCGCCGACGGACATCACTCGCTTGTGGTGCTGTTGACGATGCATACCCTGGCGGAGGATGTGCGTGACCGGTTGTCCGAGGCTCACGCCGCGGTCGCCGCCCCAGTAGGTGAGGCGCTGGCGCAGATCGGCATTCGAGATGTCGACCAGGCAACGAACTACGTCCACGCGGCGATCGAGGCGGCCGCGCGCCGACTCACGCCCGGGCAGGATGCGCACGCCGAGATCGCTGCGGTCGCCGACTTCACTGTGGCCGGGGTGCGAGCCCTGGCTCCCACCTCGTCGCAGTCCTAGCGAAGGCCCGTCGGCCGGGTGAGCGCTTCGCGGACCAAAGAGTCGACGAGCTCGCGGTACGACACACCGCTGGCGTCCCACATGCGCGGATACAGGGATATCGGTGTGAATCCAGGCATCGTGTTCACCTCATTCACCACGATGTCGTGGTCGGTGACGAAGAAGTCCACGCGCGCCAATCCTTCGCACCCCAGCTCAACGAAGCATCGCCTGGCCGTTTCGCGCACCCGGTCCGATATCTCGGCGGAAAGGTCAGCGGGGACCACCAGATCGGCACCGTCGGAGACATACTTGGCGGCGAAGTCGTAGAAATCGTGACCGTCGCGGACGGAGATCTCGGCGACCTGACTGGTGTCGATGGCCCCATCGGGTGTTTGTCTCACCCCACACTCGATTTCACGGGCACCTTCGACGCCCGCTTCGATGATGACGCGGGG
>RGQW01000307.1 GCA_010029945.1 Actinomycetota bacterium
TGAGGTCCGCAAAAGCGGCAAGCTTTCGTGGTTGCGCCCCGACGCCAAGAGCCAGGTCTCTGTTCGCTACGAAGACGGCAAACCCGTCTCGATCGACACCGTCGTGCTTTCAACCCAACACAGCGAAGATGTCGATCATGCGACGCTGAGCGAAGCCGTGATCGAAGAGATTATCCGGCCGGTACTCCCCGCCGACATGATCACCGCCGACACCCGGTTTCTGGTGAATCCCACGGGCCGATTCGTCATCGGCGGCCCGCACGGCGACTGCGGTCTCACCGGCCGCAAAATCATTGTCGACACTTACGGGGGCTCCGCCCACCACGGCGGCGGTGCGTTCTCCGGCAAGGATCCCAGCAAGGTCGATCGCTCGGCCGCCTATGCCATGCGCTATGTGGCCAAGAACGTCGTGGCCGCCGGCCTCGCCGACCGATGCGAAGTGCAGGTGGCGTATGCCATTGGTGTGGCAGAGCCGGTCTCGCTGATGGTCAACACCAGCGGCACCGCCGTGATTCCCGAAGAAAAAATCGAAGCGCTCATCCGCGAGCATTTTGACCTGCGGCCCAAGGGCATCATCGAGGATCTTGACCTGCTGCGGCCGATCTACCGCCCCAGCGCCGCATACGGGCACTTCGGCCGAGATGACGCGGGCTTCCCCTGGGAGGAAACCGACAAAGCCGAGGCCCTGCGCGCTGCCGCAGGTATCTAAAAACAGCCGTTCTTCTGGTAAAATACGCGTGAAAAGGAGCTAAGGCGAACCCTTAGACTCCTTTTTCGTTTTTTAGGACGCCGCCGAGGAGCGTTGCAACGGGCACCCCGCCCGCCAGGCTCGGCACCAGTGCGTCTCCGTTAGGACAACGGCGCTCAGTGAACATGGAGACACCCATGAACGCTGTGATGCAACCCAAGTCCGACCAGGACTTCCTCGTCGCCGACCTCTCGCTTGCAGAGTTCGGCCGTAAAGAAATCGCCATTGCCGAGACCGAAATGCCTGGTTTGATGGCGCTTCGCAAAAAGCACGGCCCCGAGCAGCCGCTCAAAGGCGCGCGCATCGCCGGCAGTCTGCATATGACCATTCAGACCGCCGTTCTGATCGAAACCCTCACCGCCCTCGGTGCCGACGTGCGCTGGGCGTCCTGCAACATCTTCTC
>RGQW01000308.1 GCA_010029945.1 Actinomycetota bacterium
GGCGTCGACGATGTTGCGAAGCTCGTATGGATCGGTCCTTTGGTCGTAGAGAGCGGTGCTCCCGTCGTCGTATTCGACGTAGAGCCAATGCTCGGAGCGCAGGGCGGAGAAGGGTGGGGGGATGTAGGGCAGGTAGTCCGGATCGCTGGCATTCGTCTCACCGATGGATTCCGAGAGCGTTGCGGTGCGCCAGCCCTGTGGTGTTTGACCGTCGGTAAGGAACGGCACCAAAGAGCGCCCATCCACCCAGTCCGGAGAGGTTCCGGAGAGAACCTCGGTGAACGTCGGCGCGAGGTCGATCGTGGACGTCATCGCGGACACCTCTACGCCGGCGGGAACACCAGGGCCGATGGCGATCATCGGTACGACGGTGTCCGCCGCGTAGGGAGTCCGCTTGCCTTTGGGGACTCGATACTCGCCGACGTGGTACCCGTTGTCACTTGTGACGATCACCAAGGTGTCCTTATCGCGCCCGGTGGCCTTCAGCTCGGCGAGTACCGCGTCGACAGAGTCGGCGACGGTTTCGGCGGATCGGGCGCGCTTCCTCCACAACTTGTCCAATTCGGACAGTTTCCAATCGCTCAGCTGAGGGAATTGGCGAAGCCACGCCGGCTCGTTCTCTCCGAAGGAGTTGTACGCCGGCGTGCGCGGCGCGACCGTTCCCGCGTGTGCGGACAGGTGCCGTGGGGCTGTGGCGAAGGGTTTGTGTGGGGTATAGGTAGAGAGATAGAGGAAGAAGGGTTCCGGTGTCGAGCCGATGAAGTTCCGGGCTTTGTCGTTGAGGACATCGCCCAGGAAGTCCGCCGGTTTCGTCCCGTACCGGACAAGTTCTCCGTTGTCGTTCAAGGTGTAGCTGTAGCCCGAGTACGAATCACCGCGGGAGATCGGCACTGCCCATTCATCCCATCCCGGTGGCACGTAGCGAATACCGTCCGGTCGCGTGGGGTACTCGTTGAGGTACTTGCCGTAGAGGGCGGTGGTAACGCCTGCATCGTTGAGCCAGACCGGAAGACAATCCTCATCCGCGTCGAGCCGTTGAAAGGTCGGCCAGCCACCCCCGGTTGCTTCGATATTCGACACGACCCCGTGATTGTGAATGTACTGACCGCGCATGATCGTGACGCGCGATGGGCAACACAAG
>RGQW01000309.1 GCA_010029945.1 Actinomycetota bacterium
GACGCCGAGCTCGACAAGGCGATCCTTCGGGAGGCAGCTTCGGGAAACTTCTGAGCCCGGCGAAGAGGCGCCAAGCGGTCGAGCATGTGCGAGACATGCTCGGCCGCGACATGGTGACCGAACGCCGGGCATGCCGGGTGCTAGGGCAGGCCAGGAACACGCAGCGCCGTAAGGCATGTGTGGCCGACGACGAGCCTCAGCTCGTGAAGCGGATCGTCTGGATGGCCCGCGAGTATGGGCGGTACGGCTACCGCCGCATTACAGCCCTCCTGCGGGCCGAAGGTTGGTGGGTGAATCACAAGCGGGTGGAGAGAATCTGGCGACAGGAGGGCCTGAAAGTGCCTGCGAAACAGCCGAAGCAGAGAAGGCTCTGGCTTGGCGATGGCTCATGCATCCGGTTGCGGCCGACGCATAGGAACCACGTCTGGAGCTACGACTTCGTCATGGACCGAACGGCAGATGGTCGGGTGATCCGCATGCTGACGATCGTGGACGAGTTCACGCGGGAGTGTCTTGCTATTGATGTGGCAAGGAAGCTCACCAGCGAAGATGTCTTGGAACGGCTCAGTGACCTGTTCGTTCGCAGGGGCGTTCCTGACCACATCCGTAGCGACAACGGGAGTGAGTTCACAGCCAAGCGAGTTCGGGAGTGGCTCAAGCGTGTCGGGGTGAAGACGCTCTACATCGAGCCGGGGTCTCCCTGGGAGAACGGGTACGTGGAGAGCTTCAACGGCAAGCTTCGGGACGAGCTCTTGGCCAGGGAGGTGTTCGACACGTTGCTGGAAGCCAAGGTGCTGATCGAGCGATGGCGGAAGGCGTACAACACAGTCCGCCCGCATAGCTCCCTGGGGTATCGACCCCCGGCTCCGGAGTCGCGCCGCCCCTGTCCGCTCGCTTCGGCTACGCCTCAGCAAGCGGACAGGGGCGATCCCTTGGCAGGGCTACCCTAGTGATAGAGACTGGTTCCATTCATGGGGGCAGGTCACTTCGCGACAGCAAGGATTTCACCAACCAGCGAGACGCTGACGGGCTTTCCCCGATGAGACGGCGGGAAGAACTGCTGCCTGGGGGCAGGTCAGCTTGGTGGCGGGGAGTTCGAGCCAGCATCATCAGCTATCCTGCAGATCATTGACGTTTCTC
>RGQW01000310.1 GCA_010029945.1 Actinomycetota bacterium
CAAGGATGCGGCTATCGAGAAAGCTGGCCGAATAATCATTGCCACAGACGAGGACGGAGGTGTCGTCCTCGTCTGTGGCAATGATTATTCGGCCAGCTTTCTCGATAGCCGCATCCTTGAGGACCTCTTCGCTGCGGGCATCCCCGATGATCCCGACGAGACCGTCGCGGGTAGCCAGGTCGATGGAGTCGCGATCGGGAGCAACGACGATGATCGAGTTGCCGTCGTGACCGGCGTCCTTGAGCGAGCGTGCGGCGGATCGGCCCTTGACGCCGTAGCCGACGACGATGGTGTGGTCTTCCACGTGCTTCCTCCAATTACGTGTGCGCCACTCCTGCCGGGTGCGCTGGGTGAGCACTTCGATGGTTGTTCCCACGAGAACGATCAGGAATATGAAGCGCAGAGGGGTGATGATGATGACGTTGACGAGTCGAGACGACTGGCATATCGGAGCGATGTCTCCATAGCCGGTGGTCGACAAGCTCACCGTGGCGTAGTAGAACGCGTCGATCCAGGTGAGATCACCGATCTCGCCATCGTTCACGTAGCAGTCGCGAGAGAAGTACACGATGCCGGCGGTCAACAGCAGCGCGCCGAGTGCGATCGACAGTCGGATGCTGATGTTGCTGATCGGCCCCCACTTGCGGCCGCCGAAGAGCAGCAGCCGCTTGCCGGTCTCGGTCAAGGCGCTGCCGGTGCGACGCTCGTCGTTGAATTCGTTGCTGCTCGGCTCAGCGGACATCGTCGCTGCTTTCGCTTGTGTCCGCGCTTATGTCGTTGCTTGTTTCTTTAGTTGTGCTCGTGCTGGCGCTGGAACCGGTGTGTGCGCTGCCGCTGTCTGCGCGTCGGTCGCGGACGATCAGGGCAATCACGATGGCCACTCCCACGATCGCTACGACACCGGTCACGGCACGCGGTGCACCAAGCAATGTAACGGCTGTGGCGGCCAGGATCGCCATCAGTAGCCACCGCAGGGCGTGTCCGTCGTAGGTCGAACTCAGTTTGGCGCCGAGCCAGACGCCGGGAATCTGGCCGATCAACAGCGAGACGACCACCGCGACGCTGATCGCACCGAAGCCGGCGTGCGCGAGCGCACCGACGACCAGCATGGGGACCGCCTGCGTCAGG